>DASYZB010000101.1 GCA_035946615.1 Verrucomicrobiia bacterium | reverse complement strand
TCTTTGGCTCGATCGCGTCCATAAATTTGCCGAATGGTTTGCCGAAAATAATATCCATCCATTCCGCAAGCGCGCGCTGCGCAAGGCCGAGCAATGGATGCTGGAACGATTTGAGGGCAGCGACGGCCTGGCGGCCATCTTTCCCGCCATGCTCAACTCCCTCATCGCCCTCAAGGCCCTGGGCTATCCCGACGACCACCCGCAGGTGCTGCGCGCAGAACGCCGGCTCAAAGAACTCGAACACGAAACCGAGGACAGCGTCCGCATCGAGCCGTGCTTTTCACCGGTGTGGGACACCGCCATCGTGCTGATCTGCTTGCAGGAATCGGGCGTTTCAAGCGACGACCCGGCCCTCAAACGAGCTGCCGAATGGCTCATGACAAAAGAAATCCGCTTCCGGGGCGACTGGCAGTACAAGAACCCCGCCAAAGTCGAACCCAGCGGGTGGGTCTTTGAATTCGAGAACAAATGGAACCCCGACGTCGATGACACGGCGATGGTGCTGCTGGCCTTGAGGAAAGTGCCAACTGACGATCTGCAGAAACGCGACGAATGCTTTCAGCGCGGGTTGCGGTGGATGATGACTTTTCAATGCAAAGACGGAGGCTGGGCCGCCTTCGACAAAGACTGCACCAAAGGGGTGCTGGACAAGGTGCCCTTTGCCGACCACAACGCGATGCTCGACCCCGAATGCGCCGACATCACCGCGCGCATCCTGGAATTGCTCGGCCATGAAGGCTACAGCGTCGCCCATCCCCAGGTGCAAAAGGCCCTTCGCTACGTCCGCGAGCAACAGGAGGAGGACGGTTCCTGGTATGGCCGCTGGGGAGTCAATTACATCTACGGCACCTGGCAGGTCTTGCGCGGCATGCGCGCCATGAATCTCGATATGAACGAGCCCTGGCTGCTCAAGGCGCGGGACTGGCTGGAAAGCGTTCAGCGCCACGACGGCGGCTGGGGCGAGCGCTGCAACACTTACGACGACCCTGTCTTTAAGGGCCAGGGGCCTAGCACGGCCTCGCAAACGGCCTGGGCAGTCATGGGTTTGTGCGCTTTTGATGATCCCAGCCGGCCCAGCATCCAGCGCGGTATCGAGTACCTTGTGCGCACTCAGAATCCCGACGGCTCATGGTCCGAGGCCGAGACCACCGGCACCGGTTTCCCGAAGGTCTTCTATCTCAAATACGATATGTATCGCAATAGCTGGCCCCTATTGGCACTAGCCGCCTACCGCAAGCTGCTCACCCGCCCTGCCTCGGCACAAAACGGTGAGGTGAATGGAAAAGAGCACCCTGGCATTGGTCTGGACTCTCGCCCACACGATACCCTGGTTGTTGGCCGCCCGTCGCGTCCCTAAGCCCTAGGCATGCAAACAGCTCATAATGCAGAGATGCAACGGCGCAGTCTTTGCGCCTGGGCGTTCAGAATCGCAACTCATTAGATACAGCCAACCGATGAGCTGGCTCTATCGCCACCTGATTCGCCCTGCGCTCTTCGCACAGGACCCCGAACAAATCCACCAGCGCACCCTGCAGGCACTGGCCTGGGCAGGCCGCAATGAACTGCTGTGCGCCGCCGTCGAGTCCTTCTTTGGAGCCCCTGCTTTGCCAATAGAAATCATGGGACTCAATTTTCCCAACCCGGTCGGATTGGCTGCCGGCATGGATAAACAGGCTGAGGCCCTGCCCGCCTGGGCCGCCCTCGGCTTTGGCTTCACCGAACTGGGAGCGGTCACCTGGCACCCACAATCGGGAAATCCCGGGCCCCGGGTCTTTCGGGCCATTGCCGAAGAGGCCATTGTCAATCGGATGGGGTTCAATAATCCCGGCGCTGAGGCCGTGGCCCAAACATTGGCCCAGTGGCGGGCAAGAGGCCGATGGCCCAAACACCCCGTCGGCATGAACCTCGGCAAATCAAAGACAACGCCTTTGGAAAAAGCGCCTGAAGATTACGCCAACTCCCTGCGAGTGCTCCAGCCTTATCTCGATTTCTTTGTAGTCAACGTCAGCTCGCCCAATACCCCGGGACTGCGGCAACTGCAGGAAAAATCTGCTCTGGATGAAATCCTTGTTGCCATCAAGGAGGTCCAACGTAAAGCCCCCCAGGCTGGCGCCCAGGAACCGCAACGTAAGCCGATTCTCATCAAAGTTTCCCCTGATCTCTCGTTTGATGCCCTGGACGACATCCTCGCATTAGCCCAGTCGCGGCAGATAGACGGCCTGGTCGCCACCAACACCACCATCAGCCGCCCCGAGACAGATTCGCCGCCATTACGAAGGGTCTATACTGAGGAAGGCGGCTTGAGCGGACGCCCCTTGCGCGCCCGCAGCACCGAAGTCATTCGCCATCTCTTTCAACAAACCAAGGGCACCCTGCCCATTATCGGGGTCGGAGGCATTTTTAATGCCGCGGATGCCTGGGAGAAAATCATGGCCGGCGCATCCTTGGTTCAACTCTATACAGGGCTGGTTTATGAGGGTCCGGGGACAGCCAGAGGGATCGTCAGCGGCTTGCTCGAATGTCTCGAGCGGGCCGGTTTTCGGGAGTTGCGCCACGCGGTGGGCAGCGCAGCCAATGGCCGGTAATTTTAACTAATTCTACTCTTGACGATTGCGGCTCTGAGGATTATACAAAGCTGGATGACAGGTTGAACCCTTACCCCATTACCTATGACTCTGACAAAGCGAGACTTGGTGATTCGCATTAGCGAGGAGACGGGACTGATTCAGCAGCAGGTCCTGGACGTTGTCCAAAAGACCCTCGACCATATAGCCGAAGCCCTGGCTAAAGGCGATAAGGTCGAGTTGCGCAACTTCGGGGTCTTTGAAGTCAAAGTCCGCCGCGCCCGCATCGGGCGCAACCCCAACGCGCCAGCGACCGACGTGCCCATACCCGAGCGGTCGGTCGTCAAGTTCAAGCCAGGCAAGGAAATGCGCGCTGAGGTCCTCAAAATTCCCCCTCCCGCCCCCGCTTCAAACCAGCCAACACAAACCGCGAGCTAACGTAACAACCAAGGCGGGCCTTCGTTAAGGATACGGGCAGCGTGCTGCCAGAGGGAACTGCGTTTTTAGGCCTGATTGAAGCACCCTCTCCAGACTCAGGCATAGACCAGCAAATGGATGTCCTCCGGCAGATGCTCCGAGACGCGTTGCACAATGTCGCCGCGCAGCAGATGAAGCAACCGATTTCGTACGGGGGCGCCCAGAATTAACAGAGAAGCGCCCATTGTCGCGGTGATATCGACAATCGTGTCGGCCACCGAATCACTGACTGCGTAACAAGGAAACACCGGATGGCCTCGTGCCAGGTCCTTGGCTTGAGCAAAGACCATTCTAGCTTCCTCGTCCTCCTGCCAGCGCCGCGAATGGTCCGCCTCGCTCAGGGCCGGCAAGGCCCGAACGAACAGCAGATAAAGCGGACGCCGGCTCAATTGGGCTTCTTCGAGCGCGAAGTCGAGAGTCTTTCCAGCACCGCGCACGGCGCAAACAATAGGCGGGCGGTCCGCAGCCACCGCATCAGCCCCTTGCGCGGCGTTGGTTTCAATCGCCACCGGCACCGTGGCGGCCGCCGCTGCCGCTGCGGCGAGGTCTTTCTTTTTACCGGCTTCGGTAACCAGCCCCCGCAGGATCAGACCGATGGCCAGAATCGTCACGGCAAAAACCCGCGCGCCCGGCTTATCGATGAAGAGGGAAATCTCGATGGCGAGCATGACCAAAAAAGTCAAAAACATCAACGCGCGTTCCCACTGCGCCAGCCTGACCTTCTTATCCGTCGAGGTTGCACCCAGGTTGGTGGCAATCGCCCCCACCACGCCGACCGCATAGAGGTCCGCCAATCCCGCCATATCGCTCACCGCGAGCACAAGCAGCATCGGAATGACGGTGGACAAAACAATGGCCAAGTTCGGCACGCCGAACTTGTTCAGCCTTTGAAATGCGGACGGCAGCTCGCGGTCGCGCGACATCAGGAACTGAATGGCAATCAAATCCACAATCGCGGTGTTCACTGCCGAGAGCAACAAAAAGGCAAAAACGATGCTGACCGCCCAGGCGGCAATGTGCCCAACGGTCGGCCCCAGAGCCCCGCCGACAAAGACCTGGCCCATGTATCGGAGCATATAATCGCGCACGCCGGGGTTTCCGGGCGCATCGACTTGGTCCTTATCGATGATCAAACCATTCAGGGCATGGGCTCCCAGGCTCAGCAGCACCGTAAAGAAGCAAACCTCGACCATAACCAGGAGGATCGCCCGGTTGGAAGTCTTTGAGACATTGGGGTTGGCGTCGCTGCTGCCCGGGTTGAGTTTCATCACGCCCGTGGCATTGGCAATCGCTTCCACCCCCGATAACGCGAGCACCACTCCAACAAATCCCTTCCAGTTCTTTAAGAATCCCCCCTGTAAGGGTTCCAAGTGCTGAATCGCGTGCCCAAGATGCGGCAGGCAAAACGCCCCCAGCAAAACGACCACAACTACCGTCGGCAGAGAAATAAGAAAAGCCAGCCCGCCGGTGTGCCGCGGGCCAAAGAAATTAAGCGCCCCAATCATTACGATAGCCAGCGCGGCGAAAATCTCCGGTCGCGGCACGCCCAGGTATTGGAATGCGGACAAGGAGCTAATGGCGGCGGTGACGAGGTAATCGGCAATCAGAAGAAAGGCCCCGACAATAGAAACAATCTCCGAACGATGCCGCACGCTGGCATAAACCCCGCCGCCATCCGGGTAATGGCGGCAGATGACCATGTAATTGATGCCCACCAGCGCAGTCAACAACGACATCGCGCCGATCAGCCAAAAGGAACCATACCCGGCCACGGCAAACGCCAGGCCCACCACATAGGCCTTGCTCGTTCCCCAGTCGCCATAAAGTATCGCCGCCGCGCGCGGCCAGTCCACATTGCGCGGGCGCTTGGTATTGGTGGCAATCATTTTAGAGTCGCCATTCCTTGCCCAAAAACGCCAACACCTTTGAAAAAAGGGAAAAACCTCCAGCAGGCTTTCTTGACCTTAATGTTAGCGCTGACGGGGTTAGCTGTCGGGCTGGAACCACTAAGTATTCCCAGCGAAAAATCGCCGTAAGCCCCTATCCGCAAAGCGGAAATTTTGGGTTCCCCGCTGGCCTGAAACTTCCCAGGCCATTAAGCAGACAAAGAACTGGCGTTATTATTACCAGCGCCGAGCCGGTCCTGGGAAGAAAAAACGCGCGGCTTTCAACGCTTGGCTGACGCTTGGGGCGACAGGCGCCTTTCCCGTGCTCTTTCCTTTTATGCGGCATTCGGGTATTTGGAGGCCATGCAATCAAAAGCAATATCGCGCAGGCAAGCCCTGGTCCATGCCGGGCTGCTCCTTGGAGGGGCGTTGGCGGGTCCGAAGCTGGCGACCGGCGCTGAACAGCCACAAACCCAGCGAAAGAATCGCCCGTTCATTTATTCCCTGAACACCGCCACCATTCGGGGACAAAAACTGGGCATCGTTAAGGAAGTCGAGATCGTTTCGAAGGCCGGTTACGATGCTATCGAGCCCTGGGTCGATACCCTTTCCGATTACGTCAAAGGAGGCGGCGATTTAAAGGAACTGCGCCAGCGCATAAATGATTCGGGGCTGACAGTGGAAGGCGCTATTGCGTTTCCTGAATGGATCGTCGAGGACGACGCCCGCCGGGCCAAAGGCTTCGAACGGGCAAAGCGCGAGATGGAGTTGGCGGCGCAGATTGGCGCGAGGCGGTTTGCCGCGCCTCCGGCTGGGGCGACCGGCCTGCCGAAGCTAGAATTAATCAAGGCCGCCGAACGTTACCGCGCATTGCTGGAAGCGGGCGATCAAATCGGTTTGGTGCCGGAACTCGAATTGTGGGGTTTTTCGGCAAATCTCAACCGGCTGGGCGAGTGCGTGGGCATTGCCATGGAAACCGGGCATCCGAAGGCCTGCGTGCTGGCCGATGTTTTTCATTTGTACAAGGGCGGCACTCAATTGGAGGGGTTCCGGTTGCTGGCTTCCGAGGCCGTTCAGGTGCTGCACATGAATGATTATCCCAGCGATCCGCCGCGCGAAAAGATTGATGACAGCTTTCGAATCTATCCGGGAGACGGTATAGCGCCCTGGCGGGAACTGTTGCGGCTGCTGCATCAAACAGGCGGGCAGAAGGTTTTATCTCTCGAATTGTTTAACCGCAAGCTCTGGGCCCAAGACCCATTGGAAGTAACCAAAACGGGACTTAGCCGCATGAAGGCCGTCGTGGAGCAGGCGCAAATCTAAGTAAGAGAAAGAGCGTTTTAAAAATGGATTGCCGACTTCCTCCTCGTCTTCGTCCGTAGCAGCCGACGCCGGGAGGCTCTGATCTCAGCCCTGAGTTCCACCGGGCCAAGCCTGCGGCCTGACCACAGAAGAAAGGATCAGAGCCTCCGGCCGCTACATTTTCAAGACACGCACTAGAGCCTTTTTAGTGGCGGTCACGATCCTCGCCGCGGAATCCACCATGCTCGCGATACCCGTGGTGTTCCCATCCTTCTCCCCGGTCCCAAAAATGGTCTCGATCATACGGGCGCCCATAATAATACGGGTAGGTATAATTATAATTATACCCATAATCGGGGTAGGCATAGGTCCCGCCATAATACTCATACGGGTATTCCCCGTAAACCCCGTACCCACCGCCATAGCCGCTTTCCACTTCGCAGCCAGGCGTCAACATCAATAGAAGCAGCCCAACTAAGCCAACTATCGTCTTCATAACCAGATTCTCTATCAAGATCCTCGCACCTGGGCGTGGCGCACTCCATGGGGACAAACCCGTGGTTTCAATGTAGCGGCGGCGCGCATCCCTGCCGCGTTCGGGCCTTTTGATAGACTTCGAGCGTTTCCTGGGCCGCGCGGCTCCAGTCGAATTTTCGCGCTTGGGCCAGGCCAGCGGCGCGGAGCCGGTTGCGCAGGGCATCGTCGGTTGCCAGACGGTAGAGTTCCCGCGCAATGGTATGAAAATCCTCCGGCTCGATGAGAGCCGCGGCATCGCCCAACACCTCGGCCAACGAACCGCGTCCGGAAGCAATTACGGGACAGCCGCAGGCCATTGCTTCGAGGGGCGGCAAGCCGAATCCTTCATATAGGGACGGATAGACGAACACGCTGGCGGCGCAGTACCAATCAGGCAGCTCGGAATCCGGAATGAAACCAGGACACCGGATATCTGCCGCACAAGGTGATTGGCGGATTGCGTCATGAATGATTTCCGCTCGATGCCAATCGCTGCCAGCCAGAACCAGGCGCCAGTCCGAGTGCGTGGCGGCCTTGAACTCCTCGAATGCCGAGATAAGGCGGACGTGGTTTTTGCCGGGATGTTCTAGCCTGGCGACATAAAGAAAGAAGGGCCCATTCAACCCAAGGCGCTGGCTGAGCCGGCATCGAGCTTCCTCTATGGGACCCGGGAAGAAGCGGCTGTGGTCGATGCCGTTCGGGACGATGGTAATGCGGTCTTTGGCGAGTCGGAAAAAGGTGGCAATGTCGCGGGCGGTGTTTTGACTGATGGCGATGATGTGATCCTGGCGGTGGGCCAGCCGCCGGGCTATGACCCGCCCGTAAAACATCCTTTTCCAATCGTATTTGGCCGCTACTCGAAAGGGGGCCAGGTCATGAATGGTGCCGACCAGCGGGCAGGGTTTGGGCCAAAGCAGGCGGCGGTAACTGGGCACGTGCAGGACATCGAGCGCATACCGCTTTGCCAAAGAGGGCAAATGCGCCTGATGCCAAAGGATGTTTTTGGCAGGAGCCCGCCAGGTTTCAGGGACGAGCACCAGTCCCATGGCTTGCCGAGCAAAGTCGAACAGAGGCAGGTCCTCTTTTAAAACGAACAATGTGAACTGATGTTGGGGCGTGTGCGCAAGGAAGGCCTTCAACAAGGCAAAAATATGCTGAGCTACGCCGGTTTTGCCACGTTGAATAACCGAGGTGGAGATGCCGATCCGCATTTCGTTGAATTGAAGGCGCCGGAGAGCCGAAGCAAGGAATTTATTTAAGGAGGAATTCTTCCAACCGGGCGAGCTTGAGGACATTCTGCACGGGTGGTTGAAGGTTGGCGAAGGCGAGGGTGTGGCCGGATTGGCGGGCCATTTTCTTAGCGCGCACCATGATACCCAGGCCCGAGCTGTCAATGAAGCGGACCTGAGCCATATCGACCGTCCAGTGCGGCGGCGCTCCGGGCATGGCCAGGCGGGCGCGAGCAAGCTCCCACACCTCATCGGCATTTGCGGCAGTGACCTCTCCTTGCCAAACCAAAACTCCCGGCCCAAGGAGGGCCACCCGCGCGTCCTGAGATGCGGCTTCCCGCTCTCGGTTTGAGATGAGTTCCCGCGCGGCGGGCAGGTCCGGCGCGGAAGCAAAGAATTCCTCCAAGCGCATCAAACCCAATGCGCGCCGGACCGCGCGGCTGGGGCGAAGCAGGACCAGTTGGCGGCCTGCAGCCCGAAGTTGCTTTTGCAATCCAATCAGGAACCCTACCCCGCTGCTGTCGATAAACGTTACAGAGCCAAGGTCCAGACAACAATGCTGCCCGCCCGCCAGCATTTGGCCGGTCACGGGCGGAGCGTCGCGGATGGTTTCCAGGTCCAGGCTGGCAGGAGCCTGAATGCAGTGGGGTTCATCCTTTGAAAAATGAGCAGAGGAGTGATTCCAGGCATCCGCTGTTTCGGCAGCCCTAAAAGTCCCTTCGAAAGCGTTGTCCGCTCCTTTGTCATTGTCTTTGTCGAGGTCGAAATTCTTCGAGGATGGCGACGACAAAGGCACGGAATCAGGGCGCTTGGGATATGGGCTCTCGAGGAGTATCAGTGGTTTGGTTGGGGGCGAGCGGAGTTGAAGAAACCACCATTGGGCCAGGATGCTCCAATTAAAGACCCAGAGGTCTTTGATGTACCTGCGGCAGAGGCGGCCTGGTTCCTGGGCCAATCGGAAAAGCCATTCTGCGCCGCTGCGCTGCATCCAGCGCGGGGCCCTGCGGACTTTGCCGGCGAGAAAATCGATTGTCGCCCCGACACCCGCTGTGACCGGCACCCCAAGAGCCCGGTAATGCATGGCAATCCATTTTTCCTGCTTGGGACAACCCAGCGAAACCAACAGCAAATCCGGCTGGGCCTTGATAATGCGCGCCCGGATTTGCTCGTGGTCCATTTCCAGGAGCCTGTTAAAAGGCGGTGAGTACTGGCCGGCGATGAGCAGGTCCGGGTACTGCGAGCGAAGGTTTTCGACAGCTTGCGCCAGCGAGTCATCACTCGCTCCGAGAAGGAAAATCCGGTGGCCTTTTTGCGCCGCCATTTCAATCAGCAAAGGGACCAGGTCAGCCCCGGCGACACGTTCCGGGAGGCGGTTACCCAGGAGCCGTGAAGCCCAAACCAAGGGCGTGCCATCACAAACGACCAGGTGGGCCTCACAAAGAATGCGGCGCAACTCAATGTCGCGCCGGGCCTGAACGAGGAAATCCACATTCGGTGTGACCAGATAATGGGGTTCACGCGAAGCGATCATTTGATCGACGCGCTCGATGGCCTGCTGAACGGTGACATGATGAAATGGGATTCCGAGGATGGCGATCGGCAAGGGGTCCACAGCACGCAGTGTGAGGGAATTATTCATGTGTTCGTGAGGCGCTTACCGGTTTCCTCGAAAGACCATTGCCAGGTTTTGACACAAGGGTCCGGGTCGGCGACGGCTAATGCTGCGGCAAAGCCTGAAGCAGGGGCGAGGTTGCACAGAGTCCAGGGGGCTGTTGCTTTCCAGGCGGAAAGAAAGAGCGAAGGCGCAGTGCGGTCTTGTGGACCCGGCGGGGTTATTGAGGGGACCGTTGGATGGACTACATGCAGAGGGACCCCTCTCCCCGGCCCTCTCCCCTTCTGAAGTGGAGAGGGACAAGCCATCCCCATGCGAAGGAGAGAGGGAGAATTCTTGGCAGCTTCCGCCTGCAGCGCATGTTGCAGACTCCTCTGGAAGCCCTCCGGCATGCGGATGATGCGAACCGGCTCGCCCGGCAAAAAAGAGACCTCGACCTGGTTGAGCAGGTGGCCAATTCCTTCGCCGGTTGCCTTGAGCAGAGCCTCCTTGCGCGTCCATAGGCTGAAAAAGGCGCTGGATTGTTCCTCCGACGGCAACCCTCGGAAAATTGCGCTCTCACGCGGCGAGAAGAAACGGGCAACAAGTTCCGCAGCATCAGGCATAGGGCGGATTCTTTCGACATCGATACCCACCGGGAAGGTTCGAGTGACCGCCAGCAAAGCCACATCTTCAGAGTGTGCAAGGTTGAATTCCAAGTTGTCCCCTCCAGTTGACTTGGCCAGGCAGGGTTTGCCGTTCGTGCCATACGCGAATTTGATTTGTTTGGGAGCCGCACACAAATAGCGGGCGAGCACAGCCCTCAGCAGGCCACGCCCGGCAATGAACCGGTTGCGGTGCTGCTCGAAATGGAATCGACCAGCCCGCTGGATTTCATCGTCAGACAAACTGGCAGAAAATACTCTTAAAAAAGGTGGAGGCACATCCACAGAGGCGGCCCAAAGGTGGACATGGTTCGCTTGCAGGTCGAGCGGCTCCGAGGGGATTGGCCAGAGTAGCGGGCTCCGACTCGCTTTGCGCATGGCCAGAGATTGAGAAGTTGCGATGGTGTTAAGCATAGATGCGCCAGAGCCTTTTGTAGGCCTGGACCAATTGGCGCCAAGTGGCGGCACGAGTTCGCAATTGCCCCTGAAGGTGGGGCAGGACTTCGCCGAGCCTTTCGCCAGACCACAGGAGCAATGGCAACGATTGAAACAGCCGCTCGCGTGGGTAGCGCCAACTGCCCTGGCCCAGGGCGGCGATGCCGAAGGTTCTGAGGTGCAATAAGCAGTTCAGCCCTGGCGAAGCCCCGAGCGATTTGGGAATGGAACTCAAGGCATAATCGCGTTCATCGAGAAAGCGGCGGCCAAGGCGGCGGGACTCCAGCCAAAGCCATAGCTCGAGAGCCAGTGCCGAAAGTTCCTCGAGTTCGCAGCTAAACTCCGGGGCAGATTTGAAAGTGTGGGTGGGATGCAATTTGAATTCAAGGCCGGCTGCATGGAGTTTGGCTGCGGCATTCAGCCAGGACCGCCCAAGGGGTGGCAAACAGCGGTTCCTATTGCCCGGGTCGGGCAGGTTGCCGGCGCAATAGTCTTGAACGCGGCGGTGGCGTTCCAGGCAGCTCCAGTGGTATTGACCCAAGGCAGCCAGGAGGGCGTCGCCCAACGCGAGTTTAAGCTTGGCAAGGTTGCGACCAATGAAGTCCATCTGGTGAGTGGGGGGACTGGGGGATGGACTACATGAGGGATCCCTCTCCCCGACCCTCTCCCCTTCGGAAGGGGATAGGGAGGATCCTCGGCGGCTTAGCATTGTAGCAGATTCCTCTGTAGGCGCCAAGGCCCACTTGTCGAGGAGTTCTCTGGCAAGGAGCAGGCCGGTGCAGCGGTTCAAAAGCAGCCGCGTTGCTTCCTCCAATGGAATCCGGCCAGCATCCAAATGGGATTGGCAATTCTCAAAGAGGTCCTCTGGTCCGGCAATTAACCGATGGGCCGAGACCAGGTCGTAACTGAACATGGAGACAGGCCCGTCACGAAAGCGAGGAAGCGATTCGATTTTGAATTCGATATCCAAACCTGCGGTGGAGCCGAGCCGCTCGCCTAGTGCATGCAGACCCCGCTGGAACATTCGTTCGTTCCGAAGCCTGCTGCCTCGCAAAAACATATAGAATTCCAGATCGTTATACGGTGCATCGCCCGCCCCGCTTTGGAGCACGCCACCCTCGCCTCGGCCATAGCCGCCGCCAAGAACCAGGGCTTCCAACCTTCGCGTGGGAACGAGGGCGCAAGCACCTTCGCGAACCTGGGCGCAAATGGCCTCCAGGCGGCTTTCGAGCGCGTCGCTGCCATCTAATGTAAAGCGGCGGGAGATTTGGAGATTTGGGCTTAAGAGCACCTTTGGCATGAGAAGATGGTCAGGCTTGAGCGGGTTGTGCTCGCATGGCGCGATAGACCTGCCAGCCTTCCCGAAAACCATCGAGGCGCGCGCGGCGTTGCTGCCAGCGAATGCGGGCGGCATGGGGCAGCTCGCCTAGGCGTCTGGTGCGGGCGCAAAATGCGGCGTCGCGGCGCAGGTCATTGAGCCAGCCCAGGGCAACCGTCCTGGGCCAATTAACGGCCAAAGGGGAGGCCGTCCAGACAGCAGCCAGGGCTTTGGCCTCGCCGAAGCTGCGTTTGTAGGCCTGCTCAGGAGTATAATTATGGGAATGCATGACGACCGACTCCGGACAATAAACCACTCGGTAGCCCTGGGCACGGCACCACCGGGTATATTCGTCATCCTCGGAGTATTGGAATTTTTGAAGAAAACCCCGCCGTGCCCAGATGTCTTTGCGCAAGCCGCTGCTGACCATGCTGAAGAAGTGCTGCCAGCGGAGGGCTTCGCGGCGGGGGCCAAAGCAGCGTTCATAATCGTGGGCATAAACTGCTGCGCAGTCGGGGCGGGGCGCCTGGCGTCCAAAAACCGCTGCGGTTTGACGGTCTTGCAAGGCCATGACCAAGGGCCGCAGCCATTGGCGCCCTTGCGGCGTTGCGTCGGCGTTGAGAAAAATTCCAAACTCGGCGCAGGCTAATTCCATGCCTTGGTTCAGGACCCGGCTGGGGTTGTATTGTCCGGGTTTGATTTGGATGAAATGGCGCGGCTTAAACTGTCGGATGAGTTCAACCGAGCCGTCGGTCGAACCGGAGTCGATGACAATGAGCTCCCAATTTGTGTAATCCTGCAACGCGAGCGCTGGGAGGGTGTCGCGCAGGGCCCAGGCCTCATTGAATGAGCGGATGATGATGCTGGCAAGAAGGTCCGGCATGAAGGTTCTCCCCACTCGTTGCGTCCTGTGTGTTCGTTTGCGGCGGTTGTGTCCCAGCGCGCAGTTGTGTTTGGCCTTGCGCCAATTGGGCCTCGGCAACCATTAATCGATAGACATCCGGGATTGCTGAAACCTCGACGGGCAACTCGGCTTGATTGGTGCAGACAGCGGCATAGCTGTGTTTCTCAGAGGGATGATAGCCGTGCATGGCGCGAATAGGACGTTCGCCCATATGGCTGGGAACGATGAGCACTCCCTCGCGCACCAGGAAAATTAACTCACCAAAATAGCGGTCCGGGAAGAAGGCACCCAATCCTTCGAGTTCGGCGTCGGGAAGGATGCGGCCTTGGGGGACGCGGGCCAGGCAATCCGTGACCAGGCGCCGTGCGCGCTCATTGAAGAACCAAAAACGGGCCATGGTGGAGTCATAGACGACTGCGTAATCCCGGGCCAGGCGCAAAGGGAGCGCATCGATTTGTGATTTCAAGTCGAGCAGTTCGTCGCAGTTGGCCATGCCGTGGTCGCTGAAGATATATAAGCGGACCTGGGCATAATGCTTGGCGCAGATTGGCATTAATTTGGCGAGCCATTCTTCATAAAGACGGAGTTTGCGCGGGACCTCAGGCGATTGATTGCCCACCCGGTGCAGCAGGCCATCCAGCCCGGGCCAGTAAAGGAATGCGAAATCGATGCGCTCGGCCTGGACATCATGGAGCAGGGTGGCCAGGTTGGCCTCCTCCCCGCGCTCCGGGGCGCTGACGTGCCACGGGATGCCCCGCTCGCGCAAGAAATCAAAAATGTTCGGCCCGCGATTGAGCCCGCCGGGTTGCAGCGGGCTTCGCTTTTCGGTGAAATCGTAGAGCGAGATATACTTGAATGGAATGTTATATAGGTCGAAATAGCCTCGAAACCGGAGCTGTGCCTTGATGAGCTTGGAGAGCCAGCGCCGGAAGAGCCTGCGGCTGGTCAGCCGAGCCGGGAGCCAGCGCAAAAGGCGCAGCGATTTAAACGGCGAGTTTTGCGGGTCGTAAACGAAGTAGCTCCAGTTGCGGTGTTGCGCGGGACAGCGCCCGGACAGGATGGAGGGGACGCACGCCGAGCTGTAGCCCAGGACCGACGTCAGCCGTTTGCGCAACGGGGCGATGTCGCGGACGAAGGGATCATCCTTGATGATTTCCCAACCACAGGCATCGATAAAAACGAATAAAGGCAATACGGGCTTCATTCCTGTGGTTAATCTTAGAATGCCGCTGTGCCGGGGGGAATCGGGTGAAGTGCCCAGGGGGTGGGAAAGGCTGAGGCTGAAGGCTGAAGGCTGAACGGGGAGGATTTAATGATTGGCTATGGGGGTCAACACAGAGACGCAGAGACGCAAAGGTGCAGGAGGAGCAGTAGGCTCTTTTCATTTCTTGTCTTGGCCGGGAACAAAATTGGGGTAGGGAGTTGACCCATTTCAATGCGAATGGATGGGAGGTAAAAGAGAAAGGCAGACACGGAGAACAGATTCATTGTGGCGCTGGCAAATCGGTCCGGAGGGAACGGGTTCGGTTTTCTGTCGCCGAGAACAGGCGGACAATATGACAATAACAATTCAACGGAAACCATTCGTGAGGATGCTGGAATTGGCAGGAGAGGCGATTCCGGCGCGGGAGCGGCCCCATGCGCCGCTGCAGTTGACAGCCTTTCGCAATCGGGTGCGCGTGGAGAGCCAAAGGACAATCGGTGAAATGGCTGTAGTAGGATGGGAGGACGGCTGCTGCACGGTGTCGCATTCGAGCCTGCAGCGGCTGGTCAGGGCGCATTGCGCGCAGGGCGGGCTCACCATCCAGGCGGACTCCAAGCGGCTGCGCATCGGCTCATCAGCCATCCCCGTACTGCGCTACTGCCCGTTAGTGGTTGAGCCGGGGGCCTCGCAAGCGGAGTGCGCGACGGATTGATTTTTAGCTGCGAAGGAACGCAACAGAGCGCAGAGAAACTGAACGGCAAAATGCTCCCGGTTCAGGCAAGATAATCATGGACAGAATCATGGCCGGACAGAATCATGAGGAGGGACGCGGACACTTGGGGAGCAAAAATGCAAGCCCGGCGGCCACGAGCATTCCAATGCCCAGTACGTTAAAGGGAACGGCGATACTGTGGTACTCGAGCTTGAGCCAGCCGGCAATGTAAGGTCCCGCGAATCCACCCAGGTTCCCAAAGGCGTTGACCAGCCCAATGACCAGGCCCATGACACTTCGAGGGAGGGTCTCGGCGGGAATGGCCCAAAAGGGGGCCATGGCTGCGAAAGGGCCCGGTATGGCCAGGCACATCAGCGCATAGGAAATCCAAAAGCTCTCTTTGAGGCAGACGCTCAAAACGAGGCTCACGCCGCTTAAGATATAGACCAGCGCGACGTGGCCCCTGCGTTCATGGGTGCGGTCCGAATGCCAGGAATTGAGCAGCATGATGATGGCCGTCACGGCATAAGGAATCCCAAAAAGAATTCCATACTCGAGCCCGGTAAAGCCGCGCCCTTTAAGGCTGGCGGTAAAAAAGGTCATGCACCCGTAGGCGGCACAATTATGAAGGAAATAAATCGCGACCATGACGAAAATGGATGGATGCCGGAACCGTTCCCAGAGCGAGACAGCGCGCGGCGGCTCAAGCTCCGCCACTTCCTGGCGGAGGGTGGTTTCGAGGAACTCTTTCTCATCGGCAGAAATCCATTTAGCGTCGCGCGGGTGGTCACGAATGGAGAACCACCAGATGGGCAGCCAAATAAAGGGAAGCAAACCTTCAAGGATGAGCATGCGCTGCCAGCCGTAAACCCCCAGAAGCCAGCCTGTGAACGGGGCCGATGCGGCCACGGCGAGGGGCTGGCAGAGATTCCAGTAGGCATTGGCCCGGGCGCGTTCGGAGCGTGGAAACCAGTTGGCCAGTAACACCAGGGTGGCCGGGAACACCCCGCTCTCGGCAACACCCAGGAAAAAACGCGCCACCTCAAACTGAGTGAAGGTATGGGCGAAGCCACAACCGATGGCGCATAGGCCCCAGGTGACCAGGAAGATGCTGATGATTTTGCGGGCGCTCCACCGCGACGCCCAATAACCCCCAGGAATTTGCAGCAACACATAACCAAAAAAGAAGATGCCGGCGGCCTCCCCTTTCATGCGGTCGTCCATCAGCAGGTCCCGCATCATGCTCGAAATCGTCGGGTCCAGTGCCAGGGAGATATTGGTTCGATCGACGTAGGAGATGGTGTACATCAGGAGCGCGACGGGAATAATGCGCAACCAACGTCGTTCGTTCATAGAGTGGAAACGGACCAATCCGCGCACAGGGCCTTGCCCGCTGTTTCGCTCCGGCTTGCTCCGCTCGCTGCGCAGGGGGCAAGGGGCTGCGATTGCATCCTCATGTGCAATGAATCAACCATGTGTTACCGATGTGGGTGCTCGCCGCCGCCCTCTCCCCTTCCGAAGGGGAGAGGGGGAATCCTCGGCAGGTACGGTTATAGCGCATGTTGCGGACACCTCTGTAGCAGGGAACCGAAAGGCCGTCGATTTGAATCAGTCGAGATGGCGGGGCTTTCAAGCGTCGCTACGCGACGCGGCATGTCATGGGCTCGATTCCGTGGGCCGAGGCCCACGGCTGCCGCACGGCACCGCTACGCGAGACTATCACTCCAGTTCTGGGAATTTTGCCATTGTTTCCCAGAGAGCCGGTGTTTCAATGGCGCCATGCGTTGGCAGGACGAAATTCTGGAGCCGGTCTCGCAAGAGATTTATGAGATTCAAACGCACGCCTCCGGCCCGGCGGGACGGTTGCCGCTCACGGACGACCTGTTGCGCAACAGCCCCAGCGGCGAGCTGTTTGGCCTCACACAGAACGTTGGAATGGGATGGGCGCCCGAGGAGGCCGGACGCAAAGCATTCCTGATTCTCAGCACCCAGGGCGGGTTGCGCGCGGCGGACGGCCAACCCATCGCACTGGGCTACCACACGGGTCATTGGGAAATCGCGCTGCTGGTCCACCAGGCGGCTGAAGAGTTTCGCCGGCTTGGGACCATTCCTTTTGCGGGCTATTGCTCGGACCCTTGTGACGGGCGCACCCAGGGGACCATCGGCATGTTTGACAGCCTTCCTTATCGAAATGACGCCGCAATAATCTTCCGCCGCCTGGCGCGCTCGCTGCCGTTGCGGGCGGGCGTGCTGGGAATTGCGACTTGCGACAAAGGTTTGCCGGCGATGATGATGGCCGTTGCAGGATTAAGCGAGTTGCCTTGTGTGATTGTTCCGGGCGGAGTCACCCTGCCGCCCACTGCGGGCGAAGATGCCGGGACCGTGCAAACGCTCGGCAGCCGATATGCCCATGGACTGATTTCGCTTTCTGAAGCAGCCGAACTCGGGTGCCGCGCCTGCGCCTCGCCGGGAGGGGGCTGTCAATTTCTCGGCACGGCCGCCACTGCGCAAGTGGTCAGCGAGGCGCTCGGGCTTTCCCTGCCACATGCGGCCCTGGCGCCCTCGGGCCAGAAGGTCTGGCTCGATATGGCGCGTCGTTCTGCCCGGGCCCTCCATTCCCTCGCAGCCCGAAAACTGGCCGGGCGGGACATTCTGACCCCGGCGAGCATTCGCAACGCGATGGTCGTGCATGCCGCCTTCGGCGGCTCGACGAACCTGCTATTGCACATCCCCGCTATCGCTCATGCTGCCGGGCTCAAGCCTCCTGGCATCGAGGATTGGATTTCAGTAAACCGCTCAACCCCGCGCCTGGTGAGTGTTCTTCCTAATGGCCCGGTTCACCACCCAACGGTGCGGGTATTTCTGGCAGGCGGTGTGCCTGAAGTCATGCTGCACTTGCGGCATTTGGGGCTTTTGGACATCGAAGCGCTGACCATCAGCGGCCAGAAACTAAATGAGAACCTCGATTGGTGGGAGCAGTCTGCCCGGCGCGCTCGTTTCAGAGAACTTCTGCGCCAGCGCGATGGGGTGGACCCTGATGAAGTCATTCTCTCGCCGGAACAGGCGCGCGCCCACGGCCTGGCGCCCACCGTCGCCTTTCCCCGCGGCAATCTCGCCCCCGACGGCGCGGTGGTCAAAAGCACTGCCATTGACCCTGCCCTGGTGGATGCTGATGGTCTCTATCGGCATGAGGGACCGGCCCGCGTGTTCGTAAACGAGCCAGACGCAATTACCGCTATCAAGCAAGGACGTATCCAGGCCGGGGATGTTCTGGTGCTGGCCGGAGTTGGCCCCTTGGGGACGGGCATGGAAGAAACCTACCAACTCACCGGCGCGCTCAAACATCTCCCGTTCGGCAAGCACGTGGCGCTGCTTACCGACGCCCGGTTTTCCGGCGTCTCGACCGGGGCATGCATCGGGCACATCGCCCCAGAGGGCTTGGCCGGCGGGCCGATTGGCAAACTGCTGGACGGCGACACCATTCGCGTGGTCATCCACCGCATCAGTCTCGAAGGCAGCATTGACCTCATTGGCGAAGGCGAGCGGCGCTTCACTCCGCAACAAGGCGCCGAGGTCCTGGCCCGGCGGTCCACTCGTCCCGACTTGGCGCCAAACCCGGCGCTGCCAGCGGATACACGACTCTGGGCCGCCCTGCAACTCGCCAGCGGCGGGACATGGGCGGGCTGTGTTTATGACCCAGAACGCATTATAGCAGCGCTCAAGAAAAAGGTTGAGGGATGAGCGCCTGGAAGCAAAATGGCCAGGGAAATACCCCGGCCATTGCTGAATCTGCTTCCAAACAAGCGCCTGCGAACGCAAGCGCGCGGCTGGCCTACTGAACGAGCACGCGATAGTACTGCTGGGGCGCGGTGGCCGGAACAGGATAAGGCGAGGGGGGCGCGGGCGTCACCGCGCTGTAAGGTCCGTTTACCGAGCTGGCGGATTGCAGGACACCACGCGACCACGTCAGGATGACGTTGGTCCCCGAGCGCTCAATAGTCAGTATGACAGGTGCACCGGCAGAGCCTGCAAAATTGAGCTGCTGCAGTTGGGCCGGGGTAAGGGCGTAATTGAATATGGCCGCATCGTCAATGGAACCGGTGAAGGTGCGGGTGGCGCCATCGGTATCGTTACCTAAAAACCAGGTGCCACCGTGGGACTCGACGACATTGGCCACGGCTGTCGTTGCCGAGAGCAGGTTCGCCCGGTCGGCCGGGTCGCTCATATAGACGCTGGCATTGGTGGGCGTCACCACCAGGGCCACGAACGACCACTGATTGGTGGGCGGCACCAGGTTAGCGCTCCAGGTAGCACCCCAGGTTGTCCCGGCGTTATTATTCCAGGTGTAGCCCAAGTGCCCGCCGGTATAGCCAAAACCGGCGGGATTGCCGCCAAGCCGGTTCATTTCCAGCCCGCAATAGGAGTCCTCCACCGCCGTCGGGAAGAGCCACATCGTAAAGGTGGCCGTGTTGGTGTCCAGCGCGCCGAAATTATTGGTCACGCACGATGTCGGTGTCCCGCTGACCATTTGGACGGCGAAGTTGTTCGAATCGAAGCCGACAAACGCGGGCGGCCGCGGCCCGACAATCCCGTTGAACCCATTCTGGGACGCGATGCCATAGGTGCCCTGATTGCCACCATAGGGATCATTGGCGACGGCCATGCCGCTCGAGGGATCGTTCGTTTCGTCAAGCGGGTAATAGGCCACAGGCTGGAGGGCGACGACCTGTGATTCGTAGGAGCCCGGGGTAACCGGGATGACCGTCAATGTAGCGACGAGACTGGTAAGTGAGCCGGATGGGTTGGCGACCACCAGGGCGTAGGGGGCGGCATTGTTCGTGGTCACACCGGTTACGGTCAGGCTTTCGGTTGTCGAACCGGCGATGTCGCCTCCATCGATGAGGTTGGTGCCGTCCATTTGCCACTGATAAGTCACCGGCGCGGTGGCCAGAGCGGTGGCACTGAACCGTGCGGTGCGCCCGGCGAAGAGAGTGAGCGAGGCCGGTTGGGTGGTGAAAACGGGCGCGAGTGAACCATTGCTGGTTGTGGCTGCGCCCAGGACGGCGGAGAGTTGAGCCGGCGTCAGGGCGTGATTGAACACCGCCACTTCATCGATCTGACCGGAGAAGAAATTGGCCGAGGTGTCAAGCACCCCGCCGCCGCCAATCCGGAACGGATAGGGCGAACTGCCATAATTGGTGGTCGTGAGCACAGTTGAGGCCTGCAGCACGCTGCCGGTGGTGGCCAGGTAGAGCGTCAGGGCCTTGCCGTCACCCACGGCGGCGACCATGTACCACTGGCCTGGGGTAATCGCGCTCTGCGGTATAGTAACGGTGCCCCCATTGGGCGTGGTTACGCCCAGGTCAGGGAAGAATCCCACTCCGATACCGGTGGGTTGGCCAAACAACCCAGTTCGGGCCAGTTCGAAGCCAGTGGGGTTAAACCATCCCATAATCGTAAATTGCGCGAGGTTATTGAGGATGCTTTCCTGAGAATCCGTGCCGGAAGTGAAACCATCATACGAATTGGCCGAATTAGTCGTCTCGAATCCGGGAAACGCGGGAGGCTGTGGGCCGGCCACACCGGTCGTGACGTTCTCGTTGGTGGCGATATCGCCGCCCCAGTAATCATAGGCGTAAAGGCTGCCAGAGGGCTCGTTAAAGCGCCAATAGGCCAGAGGATTGGCCGCCTCGATGGCAGCCTCAAAAGCGACGGGCGCACTGTTGGAGGCCACGACCGTAAGCGTCACAGGGATGCTGGTCACCGGTTGGTTAGCCACGTTATTGACCACCACATCATAAGAAGTGGCATCGCTCGGAGCGGTATTCGAGACGATGAGCATGGCCGAATTGGCGCCAGAAATATGGCTGCCATTAACCAGGTTCACGCCATTGGTCTGCCATTGATAAGTCAGCGGGGTATCACCTGCCCCCCCGACGGTGAAGACTGCGGGACGGCCCGCATAGACTTCCAGCGATTGCGGTTGTTTGGTGATGCTGGCAGGGATAACCGATAGACCAAGCGCCTTCTTGTACATGTTATACAGTTCGAGAGAAGGAACGACGTTATTAAACACGGCGGCTTGAGCGATGCTGCCGGTGAAGGCGCGGCCCGAGGGGGCGCCGGCGCTGGCGGGGTCGTCGCCAATGGTCGTTGGCCCGCTGAAACCGGCAATGGCGTTGGTGAGGTTATTAACTGCCGTCGAGATGCCGTTGGCATTGAAGAGGTAAAGCGTGGCATTGGTGGGTGTCACCGCCACGGCCACAAACGACCACATGTTCGAGGGAATGATCAAACCCGAGGTAAAGTTGTAAGTGCCAGAATTGTTGTTCCAGGTGTAGCCCAGATTGTTGTTGTTCTGGTAATCCAAACCGCTCACATCCCCGCCGTTACGCGACCAGACAAGCCCCGCGGACCCTGGCTCGGCGAAGGCGGTGGGATAAATCCAGGCCGTGATAGTGACGTTATTGTTGCTGAGGTTCAAGGGCGGCGCGATGACCCAGGAATGGGCCACACCCGCAGCGCTTTGGAGCGCGCCGTTGCCGCTGCCTAAACCAGGGAAAAGCGGCGCCTGGGGTCCGACGACCCCGTTGAAAGCGTTCTGCGCGAGCGATTCGTACGTTCCATTAAAGCCGCCTGTGCGGTCGATTGCGACAGCGTAATTGGTCGAAGGGTCGCCCATGTCGCTTAATTGCCAATAAGCCACGGCGCCGTTGGTGAAGATTTTCTCCGCATAACTGCCCGGGGTCGGAGAAGTCACGGTGAGCGGCGCGACTGAACTGGTTATGGCTCCCATGACATTGGAGACCACCAGCGAATAGTTGGCGGCATCTGCGACGCTCACGCCCGCAATCGAGAGCGCCTCGGTGAGCGAGCCGGAAGTATTACCCCCGTCGCTCAGGGGCGCGCCATTCTTGAGCCACTGGAAGGACATCGGGACGATTCCCGCCACCTTGCCGCGGAACACCGCAGTCCCGGTGGAATAGACACTGGCCGGCAGCAACGGATCGATTGTGGCCGGCAACGGCTGGGCGCGAGGAACGATTTGGACGGCATTAACCGGGGCGCGGGTGTTATAAACATTTTTGCGGAGCAGGAATGAGTCGTTCGTCAGGCTATTGAACGTCAGCACATTGCCCTGCCAGTTCCCCGCTTGAGACTCACGGCCAGTTAGGACCGTAGGAGGAACCTGATAATAGGTTTGGTCTCCGGTCACAAAAACCGAATCCACACAGATGAAACTATGGGTGGTGATGTCGCTTCCAAGTGTCATCCCTGGGGCAGTCCAAGGCCCTGTGGCATTCTGAATCCAGTACTGGCCGCCGCGACCCCCGGCATTATCGCCGTCGGTATAGACCACCACATCGTACTGCGAGACGTTATTGGCGGTCATCCAGGCATTGAGTCCCTGAACGTACACCCAGGGTTTGCAGTTGTTGTTGGTGCTGGCATAGCCATCGACCGGCTGGGTGTAATCCAGAAAATTGGTCTGATTGCCATTGGAATCCAAGTAACCGTTCATCAGCTTGAAATCGGGGAACGTCTCGACGGTCGGTGTGCCACCGCCCGCCTCGCTCCAAAGATTGTTGGAATCCCAACTAAAGGTCACCGTGGTCGTAGCCCCGCTGCTATCCACCGCAGGCGCATCGGCGCCATAGCGCCCGAAGTTATTCCAATTGGTTTGGACGTAACCTGGCGCGCCCGCTTGGTCGGTCGGCAGTAGCGCCCCGGGATCGCTATTCTGAACCCCGCCGTTGCCATTGATGCCCATTTTCGCGCCGATTTGCGGGACCGTTTGCCCAGAAACCAGCCCTGTCAAAGCCAGACTGGCCGCCACGGTGTGGAACGAAGCTCGCCGCGTGATGCCGTGAAATAATTCGGTAAGTGAGCGTTGGAAGTTCATATTCATACTGGATTTTGGTGTTGACCTGCGAACGGAGCAACCCGATCAGGATGAGCAGGGTAGAAGACTACGCCACCCCTGAGTGGTGTGGATTTCATGTCCCAAACGTTTTAAGAGTTTGAATTCTCTTTGTCAATGGAAAAACCCAGTTCTAGAACAAACGTTCTAGAGGAGACTCTTGTAGAACAAACGGCCGACGTAAGGAGGCTCTGACTTTCGCTCCGGCTGTTTGACATTACACTATCGCGTTCTCCCAGAGCGCATTCCGGCCACTCATCGCCGGTGTCTTGCCGGTGCCACAACTCCCCTCGCCATCTGCGTTCCTTTGCGGCCTTTTCCTTTCCCGTGTCTGCGGCCCGTTCCTCTGCGGTTCACGCCCGAGGATGCGCCTTGTCGTACACGCGCTTGAGCCGTTCGGTCGTTACGTGCGTATAAACCTGCGTCGTTGCCAGGTGGGCGTGGCCGAGCAATTCCTGCACGCTGCGCAGGTCGGCGCCGGCATCCAGCAGGTGGGTTGCGTAACTGTGCCGCAGCTTGTGCGGCGTGAGGTTAGGGTCCAGACCGGCAACCGCCAAATACCTTTTCAGGCGCAGTTGCAGGTCCCGCGCAGACACTGGCCGGGATTGGGAGCGCCCGGCGAAGAAGACTGGAGACTCGCCCGCTGGGGTCTGCGGGAGCAAACGCCAATAGGTTTCAATGGCCTTCAAGGCCGGCTCGCCAATCGGGATTAACCTCTCCTTCTTACCCTTTCCCCGCACGCGGACCAGGCGCTGATGCCAATCCAGGTCCTGGGCGCACAGGCCGCACAATTCCCCGATGCGCAGGCCGCACGAGTAAATGGTCTCGAGAATGGCAACATCCCGCCGGCACAACACTGCGGCTGCGCCCGGTTCCGCGCTTTTGTCCTCCGAGCCAGGCAACAGCTTGAGAGGCGCACCCAGCAGGTCTTCCATTTGCTGCGCGGTAAGGAATTGTGGCAGCGCGCGGCTCAGCTTGGGGAGAGCCACATTCTTGATTGGCGACGCCGCTACCTGGCCTTGGCGAATCAGGAATCTGTAAAACGTGCGCAGGGCGGAAAAGCGCAATTGAATGGCGGCGCGCCCGAGGTTATGCCGTCCAAGAAAACGCAGGAAGCTGCGGAAATCATCCCGGCGAAGCTGCTGCCAGGCGGGTGGTTGCTGATGCTCTTGAGTGTGCCAGGATGCGAATTCGCCGAGAGCCTGGCGATAATTGCGTTGCGTGTAAACCGACGCCCCGCGGTCGGTGGCTAAATGCTGCATGAACTTCGAAACCGATTCATCCTCTTTGCGGTCAGCGGCGTCCATTTGGTTAAACCCCATTCTGACCCCCATCAACCTGCCCCGCAAGATTCTTTCGGTTCGCAGTTCAGTCCGGTACTAACCGTCAAAATATGAGTCACTTACGACACTGTCCCAGGGGATTTCACGGCGCAAATCGCACCAGGGGCATTGGTCTATTTCCTGCTCTCAGGTAACGGAGTTCATATCTATGCAAGGCTTTGAACCTACAGATCGCCGAGCCAAGAGCCTCGGCGGCTTAACAGGCGGGGACGCGTCCTTAGCGGCCCGTCTTTATTGGCTGTCTGAGGGCGCCGGGCCAATGGAGTTCGTTCCTTTATGACCGAAGTCCACGCAAGCCCCGCACCTGAGGTGGCCGACGCGGAAAGCGCCGGAGCCACGCGACGCAAACGAATCTTGTTAGTCGAAGGAGACGGCTTCACCCGCATTGTTCTGCTGCTGCGACTGCGGCTGGCCGGGTTTGCGGTGGATTGCACCTCCAACGGCATTCTCGGGTTGAGGAAGCTTCGCAGTTACCAGCCAGACGTGCTGCTGGTCGAACTCAAGCTGGTGGGTTTATCGGGGTTGGACCTCATGAAAGCGGCGCGTGCCGAACCGCGATTTGGCAACCGGCCCATTTACGTTTTTACATTTGCGGATCGGATGCATCGAGCCACGCGCAAGGAAGTGGCGCAGCTTGCGACCAAGGTGTTCGACAAAAGCTCGATCAGCCGCGAGGACCTGGTCCAAACGTTCGCGAAGACCTTCCTCCCCCACGAATCAGCGGCGGCCCAGCCTTCCCTGCACGCCCCCACGGAACCGCCCGAGGAGGCCCTCACCGACCTGGTTGCACCCGAAGAGATCGAGGAGATCATCGCCGGGGTGTGCGAGCAATCCGAGTTGCTTGCGCGGTGCGAGACGCCGGCCCGGGCATCAAACGGCAGCGAACTTCTCAGCCGGGTATCTTCTCTGGCGAGTTGCGCCGAGGCCGCAGGGTTGCCGAACCTGGCCCGCCAGGCCGAAGCCATCCAAAATTTCCTGACCCAACTCGCCAAGCACAAGCAGGGATACAGCGATGTTGCTCTGAGGACCATCGCCCGCAGTGTCGAAGTCATGCGCCAGATTCCGCTCCAAACAGAGGGTGACGAGCAACGGCTCACCCGCTTTTCTGCCGTGGTCGTCGATGAGGCGACCCCGTCAAACAAGGCGCTCCAGGAAGCCCTGGCCCATACCGGGTTTGACCCGGTTGGTTTCGAGGAACCTGCCGGCGCAAGGGACTATCTATTAGGGCATCGGACGTCGATTATCATCGCCAATGTCCTGCTGCCTGAGGCGCACGGGCTAGCCTTGGCGGACATCAAGAAGTTTCCGTTGCATGCGAAGACGTCGGTCCTGTTCGGGCCGGAATCGACTCTAAAGTGGGACCGGGGCGAGGAGTTGCCGACCAGCGCGCAGCGGTTAGAGGGCGAGCCGCTGTTGGTTGCGGAGCTCGTCCTGCGCGCCCTCAATGAGGTGCAAGGAAAAAATATGCCTTTGCAGGCGCACCCGGTATCGGCGGCGCCAATGCCAGGCGCCACGGGTCAACCTGTTGCCCGGCGCGCCGCCGCGGCAGGGCCGGCTTTTGAAGATGGATTCGAACTGTTCAGCCGGGCGCCACAACAGGAGCAAGCCCAACCCCTCCCATTGGAGGTCCAAACCGCCCAGCCCGCCACCCTGGCCGCCCCGGCGGAAGAGTTCTCCAACCATTTGTTTACTGCCGCGGATATACCGAGCGAGCCGATTTTTCGCGCTAAACCGGGTATGGCCGGAGCGGACGGCGAGGCGCAATACCCGGCCCAACTGCCGGAAAACCCAGTCGAAGGCGCCCAGACCGATGAACGGCCAGTCGAGGGAATGCCACCGACGGTCTTCCAGGCCGAGACACCGCCGCCGCCAGAACCCGAATTAATTGGGGAAGACCAGGCGGCAGCAGCCGCATTTATGGCCGCCGCCACGGGCGCCGGCGAAAATGCCCAACCGATTCTCCAGTCCAACACCGCACCCGAACTCGCATCAAACGAAGCCGCTGCAGTTCAGCAATCGGCTGCAGCCACACCAAACTATGGGGAAACCATGAATTACCAAACTGAGATAGCACCGGCAGAAGACGCGACCCACAGCGACGCCACTCAACAAGCTGAGGCCGTCACCGAGCCAAACCAGCGCCAAGACCTGGCAACCCGGGTCTGCGAGGCAGAGATGGCGCTCTATCATGCCAAAGGCCAAATCGAGCGAAGAGACAAGACCATCGAGGCGCTCCAGCATCAATTAGCCGAGGCCAGCGCCGCCCAACAACAGGGCGGCCAGGACCCTGCGGTCACGCAGAAGGCCCAGGCCCGTTGCGCCGAACTCGAGCAGGAGTTGGCCAGCCTGCGCCAGGCCTTCGAGGGCTTCAACGGCTCCTTTGACCAACAGCAGCAGGGGGCGGTCGAGCTGGAGAAGCAAAAGCAGCAACAACAACACGCCCTGGCCGAGTTGCGCCGGCAGTTGGAGGCGGCGGCCGCAGGCGACCAACAGGCCCGCCAGCAAGCCGAGGCGCGTTGCGCCCAGTTTGAACAGCAATTGGGCCAGGCCCGCCGGGCGCACGAGGAACTTTCCAACAAATTGGCCCAGGAGCAAAAGGTTGGCGCCGACTCCGCCGCGCGGCTCAAGGAACTCGAAACACGCCCGGCAGGGGCCGAAGCTGCGAACGGGGCGCCGGCAGGCGATTTGGACCAACAGGTACGGCAAAGTGTCGCCGCCCTGGCGCGGGTTACAGCGGAGTTGGCCAAGGAACGGGGCGAACGGCAGCGCAGCGAGCAACGGGCCGTCGAACTGAGTGGACGCCTCCAGGCATTGCACCAGGACCTGGGCCGGACACTCCAGGCCCAGCGCGAGGACCAGGCGCGCATCAACTCTCTGGAAGAACAACAGCGCCAAACCACCCAGGCCCTGGACCGCTGCACCGCAGACCTCGAGCAGCAGCAAGCCGAGCGCCAGTTGGCCGAGGAACAATCGCAAAAAGCAAAGGAGGTCAATGCCCAGCTTCGCAAGGACCTTGCCTTCTTTGAAGAGGCGCACAAGAAATTCGAGGGCGCGCGGCAGGAGCTGCAAAGCCGTCTTGAGGCGAGCTTGAACGCGGCGCGCGAGCACGAGGGCCGTCTCCAGCGCGAAACCGCCGAACGCCAGCGCATGGCCGAGAGCTTCGAGAAACTTCAGCGCGAACTGCAAAACCAATCGCGCGGGCGCGAAACACTCGAACAAGAACTTCAAACCGCCCAAAGCACGCTGCAGGAGCGGGAGGCGAAATTGCAAAAGGAAGCCGCCGAACGCCAGCGCCTGAACGAGGCCTTGGAATCGGTCCAGCGCAATCTGATGGGCGCCTCCCAGCGAGACCTCGAGCTTTCCAAACTTCAGTCCGCCCTCGAACTCGAGCAGATCGAGCGCCAAAAGCAGGAGACCCAGCTCGCTCGGATGCGTCGCAGCTCACTGGATGCCGCTCACGCCACCCGCGCGCTGCGGAACAGTTTGCGACGCCAGATTCGCGAGCCGGTGGATAACCTGGCTCACTCGACGCGCAACTTGCTCGAAATGGAAATGGGCGACGAACAGAAAAAAGTGGCCGAAGCGGTCCTCGGGTATGTCCTGCTGGTGCAAACCCGGTTGCGCGAGCCGGAACTCGCGCCGGGTGAACCGCCTGAGGCAGCCGCGCAGCCAGCACAAACCACATGAGCCAACCGAGCCCAACCCTCGATTCACCGCGCCGGCCAACCGCCGACTCCCCGGCCACTGTCCACGAGAATGGCGCCCCTGTCTCGCGATTCCCCGGCCTCGAAGATGAATACGTCAAAGCCGAGTTGCACAATGGCATCGTCGTTTTTGCCGACATCCGGGATTTCACCTCTTACATGGACGCCAACTCGGATTATGCAATCAGCCTGCTGGCCTGCTTCCGGCGGGTCTTGTCCCAATGTTTCTCGGGTAAAACGCTCAAGGCCAATGAAAATGAGCGCTACACGACCTTTGCCAAAGAACTCGGTGACGGCGTGATGCTGATCTGGATTGCCGAGCAAGGTTCGATTACGGACATCTCGGTGGATGAAATCACCGGCCTGGCGTTTGCCTCGCAGGAGATCGTCAAGCGCTTCTTTGAATTATCGGCCGATTTTGCCCCCGAAAAATATCATGTGGGCATCGGCATTGCCATCGGCTCGTTTCAGAGGTTGCTCTATCGGGACAAGGGCAATCCGACGCTCTTCCGCTATCGCGATTATACCGGTGGCACGATCAATTTGGCGGCGCGCCTCGAGGGCTTGTCCCGCCCCAATGGCGTGACGATTTGCTTCAATGCGCTGCCGCTGAATAAAAAGAGGGAAATTATTGCGTGCATTACCGCCCAGGATTTCAAGGAAGCAACTCACGACATCCGAGGTCTGGGCAAAACCCCGTTGTTTCAGTGGAAGCTGAACGTCGAGGAGCCCGCCGCCGGCCCATCAGGTACCAAACTATGGGTTGACCCCAGATAGAGCGCCCACAACCTCGTGCTCCTGGGCCAACCCCCGCTGCTCCAGTCGCTGGCTTTGACCCTCAACGAGGAAATCCGCTCCCGCGTCACTTATTCGGCGCTCCTGCCCCGTATCAGTCCGGAGGCCACCGAGCAGTTCATTTTGG
>DASYZB010000100.1 GCA_035946615.1 Verrucomicrobiia bacterium | reverse complement strand
CGTAACCGAGGGGCTGAACTCGAAAATCCAGAGTCTCAAGTCCGCTGCCCGAGGCTTTCGCAACTTTCACAACTACCGGATTCGTATCCTGTTCTTCTGCGGAAAGCTCAATCTCTACCCACTATGATCCCCGTAGAAACTGGTCCCAAGGCGATTGCTTTCGAGGTCTGGAGCCTGTTCCCGGAGGGATCGACCAGCATCTCGATTGTCTCGTGGCTGGCGTCAATGGTCCACGCGTCGCTTCCGGGATTGGCGATGACTTTGGCGTACGGCTGGTTATGACGGTCCAGATGCACGCCGCCCTCGCCCGGGGGGAGACTGGGAACCAGGTTCACAGGCCAGAGGCCTGCCGGGACTTTGCCGTGAGACAGGTGAACGACTGTCGCCTGGATGTTCCAAAACTGAGGCAGGTCGCGCATGACCTGGATATTCAGGGCGGCAGCCACTGATTGCACCAATTCCGGGTCCAATTTGCCGGTGGTATCGATTAATCCAACTTGAATGACTGACATAAATGTCCTTTCGTTATCTATTGAGGAGTCCGTATCATCAACTCCATCGCTACCCCGGCAAGGCTTCTCCCTCCCCCCTTCCCAAGGGGAGAGGGCCGGGGAGAGGGGTCCTTTCGTGTGTAGTCCATCCCACGGTCCTCCCAGTAAAACCGTATTATGAGGTGAAACAGCCCGGCTTCCCGCAGAAACCCCTGTAAAAAGCCAGGCCGCTTCGGTTTATTATGATGCCTCATACTGCTTATACGTAACGAGGGGTCAAAATCTTTCAAAAAATCTTCAAAAATCGTGAAAGATTTTGCCGGGTGCCTCCGTATAAGAGGATGGGAATGTATGTTTTTTAGGAATGAGCCAGAAAATGGGCAGCCGGAGACCCGGGATGGACAGAAGCCCGCAGGCCGGCAGCAGCCGCAGCCGCCTGCGGGCATAAGGATATTGCTGCTCGAAGATGACGCGGCAGACGCGGAGCTGGTCGAACGGAAGCTGAAGCAGGAGGGTTTGGATTGTGTCTTGACACATGCGAAGGGACAGGATGATTTTGAGGCAGCACTGGCTCGCGGGTCCTTTGATTTAATCATATCCGACTACCGGCTGCCCGGGTTCAACGGCCTCGTCGCCCTGGAAATCGCTAAACACAAGGCGCCGGCATCCCCATTCGTTTTCGTTTCGGGCACGCTTGGCGAAGAGGCGGCAATTGAATCGCTGCAGCGTGGGGCAACCGATTACGTCCTGAAGGACCGGCTGGCTCGACTGGGGCCGGCCATCCGCCGGGCGCTCAAGGAATCTGCCGACCGAGCCGCGAAGCAAAACCTCGAGGCGCAATTCTTACGAGCCCAGCGGATGGAGACCATAGGGGCGCTGGCCGGAGGCATTGCTCATGACCTCAATAACGCCCTGGCGCCGATCCTGATGGGAATCGACCTGCTTAAAGAAGACTCCCCAGCCGAAGCCAGGGCCTTGCTGAGCACGATGCGAACCTGTGCGGAGCGGGGTGCTGAAATGGTGAAGCAGATTCTGTCATTCTCGCGAGGTGTTTCCGGGGAATCCGCTCTATTAAACGTCAAGCACCTCATTTATGAGATGGAAAAACTCGTCAAAGAGGCCTTCCCTCGCTCGATTGCGGTGCGCACCAAGATCGATCTGCCGCTTTACCCAATCAAAGGTAATGCAACCCAGCTTTACCAGTTATTATTGAACCTTTGTGTCAATGCCCGTGATGCCATGCCTCAAGGCGGGGCGCTCACCATTGAGGCGACCAACATCACCTTGGAGAACGCGGTTACCGCCTGGAAAGCGCAGCCGGTCTCGGGGCCTCACGTTTTAGTCTCCGTTTCAGACACCGGGCAGGGGATGTCCGCCGAAGTGCAGGGCCGGATATTTGAGCCGTTCTTTACAACGAAACCTGCCGGCAAAGGGAGCGGCCTGGGCCTCTCCACGGTCAAAGGAATTGTAAAGAGCCACGATGGTTTTGTTGAGGTTTGGTCCAAGGAAGGGAAAGGGAGCGCTTTCAAAATCTACCTGCCGGCGGCGGCAACAGGCGAAGTACTGCCCCCTGAACTGGCAAGGCCGGCTCTGCCAGCCGGGCGGGGAGAAACAATTCTCGTCATTGATGATGAGATCGGTGTCCTGGAGATGATCCGCGAAACCTTGGAAGCGTTTGGCTATCGTGTGCTCACTGCCAGGCACGGAGGCGAAGCCATAGCGCTTTACCACCAGTACAGAGGAGAAATCCGCGCGCTGATTTCGGACATGATGATGCCGGTTATGGACGGCCCCACAACCATCAAAACCCTCCGCAAAATCGATCCAACCCTTAAGGTTATCGGGATGACCGGCCTCGGCTCGGATGCAACCCTGGTCGAAAAGGGCAGACTGGAAGTCCAGGCTTTTGTGAAAAAGCCGTTCTCAGTCGAGGAGCTTTTAGTCACTTTGCGCCAAATGCTGGATGGGGAGATGAGGAATGGGGTGGTCACGGTTTGAGAACCGGGCCACCCCGCTCCATAGAAAGTCAATCTGCGGCTCCCAGGCGCTTGCGCGCGGCGGCCAGGTGTTCGGCCAGGGCACGGTCGCCAGGCCGAATTTTCAAAAGCTGCTCGAGGTGAAATGCTGCGGCAAACCATTGCCCTTCGTTCTCACTTTCCTGCGCTTGAAATTCGTGCCAGCGAGCGAGTTCCTCGGAAGATATTGTAAAATTGGAAGGGTATTTTGCTCGGAGTCGTTCCCAGTCCCTCTGGAGGGATTCAGGCTGTGTGGCTATCACGACGTGCGAAGGGTTGACACTATCCGCGCTAATTACTCGAGCCATGCAAACGACATCCTCCACCGGCTTTTGTTCGAGAGGCAGATTCCAAATGCACCCGCCACCCTCTCTATCAAGTGTGACTACGTGGCTGCCGTCGCTCAGAAAATGCGCGCTCCTCAAAGGCAGCAGGTGGCGCAACGGCGGCGTCAACGGGTCGCCCGTGGACGCATTCCAAATCCGTGCAGTTTGGTCCGAACTGGCAGTCACCACCCATTTGCCATGGTCGTCAAATACCGTTGTCCAGACCTGGTTCCCATGCGGGAGTGAAGGCGTAACCTGGCTTCCGGTGAGCGCATTCCAAATAATCGCCTTGTAATCCTCCCCGGATGTCGCGACGCGCGCGCCGTCCGGGCTAAAAGATGCGTAAACCACGCCATCACCATGCTTCATTTGCGCGCCCACCGGACGCCCCGTAGCAGCGTCCCAGACTTGCGCGTAGCATTTTGTAAACACGGGATCAGCACCACAGGTGATTAGGCGCTTTCCATCCAAACTAAACTCGGCGTGTTTAACTGGAAAGGGGTGCTCAAGCGGTGAAAACAACTCTTCACCTGTTGCGATATTCAAGACTCTAACCCGGCTGCCGCTCCAAGCGGCAACAGTATTGCCGGCCGGGTTAAAAGCCGCTCCCTGCGCATTGATGCGCGAAATCCTATTGCTGAAAAGAGGGGTCCCCGTCCTGGTGGACCAGGCTTGCAAAACGCCATCGGCAATACTTATGAGATACGAGCCTTCACCATTTAGAAGGAGCGACTGGGGTTTACATGCTGTGAGAATCCTTGGCCCAATTCTCTGGCCTGCTGCGGCTTCAAATATCTGGATGGCTCGACCGCCCGGCTCGTTTGGCGTCTTCGAGACAGTCAATACAAATTTGCCTCCCTGGCTTAGCTCAGCCTGTTCGAATACCGCTGGGAACTTAATCAAAGGTGAAATCGGCTGCTTCGAGAGCGCGTCGTAAACCCGAAGTTCATTATTGGAACAATCCAAATACCGGCTTCCATCCGGGCTGAATGGCTTTCGAATGGGTTGCGGTGCCACCATGGCGCCCGCGAGATCCCAAACCCGGACTGTACCATCAATACATGAGGCAACGATTCGGTGGCCGTCTGGGCCGAAGGCGGCGTGCGTTACTCGGTCGCTTTGCCGCAGGATTGGATTTGGAACCAACGGTTCGTGACCATCAGCGAGCCAGATTCTAAGGGTTCCATCCAGACTGGCCGTAAGAATCAGTCGGCCGTCCGGACCGAACTCTGCTGCCGTCACGACATCCTTGTGATTCAAATAGGGCAAAACTAGATTAGCTTTTGCCAAATCCCAGACCCGCGCCTTATGATCGTCACATGTCGTGACGAGTCGGCGTCCGTCTGGGCTAAAACTGGCGCACTCAACCCATCTGGGATGCTGGAGAGGCATCCCAATTGGATGTCCAGTCTGACTATCCCAAATCCTGGCAGTGCCGTCCCGGCTGGTTGTGGCGATTCGATGGCCATCGGGACTGAAAACTGCACAAAGCACCGAATCTATATGCCCTTCGATTTTGAGTTCGAGAGCCCCTGTGCCAGCATTCCAAACTCGTGCAATTTTGTCCAAACAAGCTGTGACTATGCGCTTTCCGTCCGGGCTAAACGTGGCGTTCAATACTTTATCGGGATGCTTCAAGCGAAGGACCCTAACGCCATCCTGCGCTCTCCAAATGCAAGCGGTGCCGTCTTCGCTCGACGTGACTACGAAATGGCCATCAGGGCTGAACGCACCTTGGCGAATCCCAGTCTCCTGGCCGAACCGAGGCGAAATCGCTTTGCCCGTTTGCGTATCGAAAATCTGGGCGCGCCCCTCGTATTCCACCATGAGAACGCTTAGCCCATTCGGCCCAAAAGCTGCAACATCAACTTCGAGCGGACGCGACCACATCCGGATAAGCATGGGACATTGCGCCAATACCGAACCCAATCTGATTCGATGAACCAGTTCCGAGTCTTGGTTGCCGTGGTCCAGACGCAGGGCTTCAGCGAAATAAGGCAGGGAATCGATCAGATCACCGGATTCCATCGAGCGATTCCCGTAGGCGACGTCGGCGCCAACTTCGCGCTGGCGTGATTCAATCGCGTCTCTATGTCTGCGGTAAACTTGGTACCCTATCGTCCCTGTGATGGATAAAACTACCAGCGATACAGCGGCGATTCGTCTGGCTTGGGTCAACCATCGCTCCAATTTCCTCAGGCGCTTGACCGACTTTCCGTTTGCCAGCACCAGCAAGTCCGCATGTATGTCCCAGCCATTTTTGTAGCGCCGCCTAAGATCGCTGTTGCACGCTCGGAGGATTACCTCGTTTAACTCCAGAAAACGTTCGCGTTCCGGGGATTTGTCCCACAGCGTCGGCAGTTCAGGGAATTCCTGGCTTTTTCCCGTCATGGCCTCGTAAAGGATCTTTCCCAAGGCATAGACATCGGCCTGCGGCAATCCAGGGCCTTCCGGTGGAATGAACCCCTCGGTGCCCACGTAGGAAAACGCATCGTTCACGTCTGCCACGAGCCCTATGTCCGCCAGCTTTGCCACTCCGTTTACGAAAATGATGTTCGAAGGTTTTACATCACGGTGCACCAGGCCGCGCTTGTGCAACTCCGCCAAGGCCTGGCTCAGCGCCAGGCCTAACTCAAGGCATTCCTGCCACGGGAGCATTCCGCGACGGCTGATATCCTTGGCCAACGTTTTGGGAGAATAGCGGTGCAGATCGATATTTTGGCCGGCCGCCAAATCATCCCCCAACTCCATGACATAATAAAAGAAACCGTTGGCCTCATCGATCCCGATGTGCAAGATGTCTATAAAGCTCTCGTGCGACCGCGAGATCGGTTCAAACCTGCGAATTCCTGACAATTCTCGTTCAAATGGCCGTTGATCCCTAAAATACCGCCGATCCACAATTTTAACCGCCCGAAACATTCTCATCGCGTTGAGCGCCAACCATACCTCGCCGTAGCTGCCCCGGCCGATACAGCGCAGGAGTTGATGATCGGGAATGGTAGGAGGAACTCGATGGAGAGGCATGCCGGGCCCGGCCACGTCTGCGCGGGCGGACTCGGGGCTGCCGTCAAAAAAGTCCTGGCCCATTTTTACGAAGAGGTTTTGAGGATTAGACAGCGAAAGCCCCTGGCTGGCAACCAGTTTTTAAAAACTTGGAGAAGTTACTGAGCAGTCCCTAACATAAACTACACCTTTGATCTGACGATGTTCCCCCTCTCCCCTTCCGAAGGGGAGAGGGCTGGGGAGCACCTCCGTTGAATTAAGAGGTGGGGCTGGGGAGAGGGGTCCCACACAAGCGCTAACTCAACTTCACGTGCCCCGCCGCTCGCTGCGGCTCTTCTGCGGGCGAGAGGTCGCCCGAGAATCCCGCAGGGATTCCGCCCTCCAGCCCAGAAGTTGCGAGCCTGCGAGCTACCCTGGGAAATTGTCCCCGAGCCGAGCCAACCTCGAAGAGGTTGCGCCCGTTCGACGCTTCCATTAATCCCACACGTACCCCTCGTCCCACTCCATGTCGCGCTTGCGAAGCAAAGCAAAACAATTATGCCTTCCAATCTGGATCAAAATCCATCGCGCGATGGATGCCCCCGCCCCAAACGCTTTTTGTGCTGATATGCTCCACCAGAGAGGGGGCATGATACAAAATTGGCCGTCCGAGCCGGCCCGCCAAACGGGAAATCTTGATGTCCTGCATGCCGGGGACCGAGTGCCAGCGCGATAGAACATACTTCACCGCTTCGTGAGAAATAAGGAAGCCCTGGCTTCCAAAAATACTCGCCGGCTCGACAATGCGGGCCCGATTTCCGAGGTCGCAAGCAATCTCGCGCACCCGCGGATTGTACAAACTCGCCAACGTGATATGACGGTCTTTCAGTGGTCGCCAGGAGTAAAGATTATGGCAAAAATATCGGTTGAAATCCAGGTCATCTTCCAGGAACAGCACATAATCTGTGCGCAGCAGGAGACCAGCTTGGAGTGCGAGAAAAGAACAGCGAGTTTGCCTTTGGGTATGGGCCTTTCCTTTGACTCTGTCGATTTCGACATGAATTGGAGTCTCTTGCCAATCCGTCCTTGCCAGGTTCTGCAGCGTCACGGTTCGTACTTGCTCCCTCTCGTTACAGGAAATCATAATGGCCGCGATTTTGACCCTGCGGGTGCTCCCGTTGCAGCGCGGCGACCCTGATTTCAATCGAGCAAGGCCGAGCCCGCCGTCCCAAACTTGCTGTAACTGGCGGATATAATCCCGGCACTCTTCCTCGAACCAGAAATCCTCGATCTGTTTATTGTGCAGGAGAAAGTCCCATTTGTCCCGGTTTCTGTGCTGGAACACGCGCCGGCCTTGAAAATCGTGCTGGCACATGGTGGCCTGAAGCTTGTGGATTGGTTTCGGCACGATGCAGTATGGCTGCTTTAATTTCCTGAAAGCCAAGTGAAAGGTTTCCTTGTCCCCGTGCACGTACCGATAATAGAAATCCGAGTTCTCATTGAACCACAGGGTCAGATACAGGGCCTGCCAGCAACGCGATTTGTCCACCAGAGTCTGACCCGTCTCAAATTCCTTCTCTTTCGGCAGGCGCAAGCCACAGCTCCTCCAAATCATCTTTGCGTTTCTGCCTTTGACCCTGTTATAGTCCGGCCAAAAAATCGCCCCGGTCTTCTTGTACTGGGGGATATCGAAGAGGTATGTCGGATCGATAACCGCAACGTTATCGGCATCCAACAGCAAAACCTCCCGAAAGCGCGAGTGCAGGAGCGCATACGGTTTGAGTTCCCATCCTCCGAGCCCGCGTGAGGGAAATTCCTTCCGGACCTCCGAAGCGTCGATGCATTCAACTTGGAGCGGCTTTAGCAGACCGATCATGCGCTCGTCGGTTTCTGCACCGCCCAGATACCAAAATTCGATCGGCAAACGACAGCCGAAATGCCTTAGCATGTTTATGCACACCCAGGCGCAGGTGAAGTACCGAACGCCTCCTCCACAAATGACGATCCCTCGGCCTGCAAAATCAGGAGGGCAGGAAGGAATGGCCTTCGTTATTCGATCACACGCCATGCCGGCGTTGTGCAAGTTTAAGGGCTGCCTATCAAAACGGTTTCTCGCGCAGGCCGCTATCCCGCCTTGGGCTGCTCTCCAGTGTTGAGGTGACAGGTAATTGCGGATGCCTCGCTTGAAATAAAGCTCTATCCGGCGAATGACCTCATCGCCCGTGATCAGGTCCATGCAGTGAGGAAGCCCATTTTGGGTATCCACACAGAGGGAACCAAAACGGTCCCGCTTGTCACCGTCTCGCAACCGGACGGTGCGGTCTCTCCAACAACCACCATCGATGCAGCAGGGCAGGGCGCCGTTCGTATGAATAAACTGATGACCGGGATAGGCTTCCCAGTGCGCCGGTTCGCGCCCACCGGCTACTACAACACAGGCTCGGTTCTTCGGGTGCCCTGGTTTTGTTTCCACGGCGGCTGCCAGATGCATCAGGCTGGTGACTGAACAGAGAATTCCCTCCGAGTGATAGACCAAACGGACCAGTTCGCGGAGGTTAGTCCGTCCTCGAAGATCAATAACCCCGTTAAGCTTCGGATGATTATGGCCCTGCTCTCCCACCTGAACAAATTGAATCCTCCCTCGAAAGTGATCGACCACACACTGATAACGGGCTGATTGCCACCATTTTATGGTTATGTCATACTTGCCGCCAGCCGCAATTATCCAGAATGGAATGTCCTTTCCTGTAAGCTCACGGACCTGCGAGTACCAAGCTTTCTCCTGGTCGGACAGATGAATATCTCCCTTGAATGCCGTTGGCTTAATGTAAAGGCGTAGGCGCTCATTCAAAAATGCAATAAATCCATGCAGACAGTGATATGGGATTTCATTACAGCGATTTATCAATGGATACGTGCACTCTATTAGCTCCGCATCGGAATCTTCATCCGGGATACTTCTGACGAAAGGATTATTCTCCCAAAGCTCGGGGCAGGAGGTTCGCACGTCCGTTGTGAACCGCCCCGGATAACATCGATGCAAATCGCGCACGGCGGCCGTAAGCATCACGATATCCCCCGGCG
>DASYZB010000099.1 GCA_035946615.1 Verrucomicrobiia bacterium | reverse complement strand
TTCAGCGCCACCGACTTCCTGGCGGCCATTACGCAGCATATCCCCGACAAAGGCGTGCAAATGGTCCGCTACTACGGCTGGTACAGCAATAAGATGCGCGGCATCCGCCACCGCGGGGTCGCCACCGCATCAGTGGTGCGCCGGCCCGGCTTGTCCCCGCCCCCGCCTTTGAAGCTGCCCTCCAAGAAGTGGCGCGACCTGATCCTGCGCGTCTGGCATGTCGATCCGCTCCGTTGTCCGGTCTGCCAGCATGAAATGCGAGTGCTGTGCGTCATTGACGACCCCCGCGTCATCGAGAGAATCCTGCGCCACCTGGGCGTTTGGCACGACCCGCCGGCTCGCCCTCCGCCGGCGGCGTCCGCAGGCCCTGGACCTATGAGGCCTGCCTAGACGTGGACCCGACGCCCGATTACGAAAATGTCGTGACCGACTGAACTGGATTTGCCGCCATACCAGGCTGCGAATCGGTGTCGTTACGTCAGGCACTTTTTCGGACTGTCTGGCCGCTCAACCACGGTCCTGCCGTCCTGCCACCCCAATTCCACCCGCTTCGGGACCCGGTTCAGACGCTAAAGTGCACTTCTGCCTTGCCAACTGCCGCCAGTTGGCTTATGGTTGCCTCACCAGTGGCGGAAAATGCTCGAAAATGCGCCCGGACACGGAAAAACCAATTCTCCTTCACCCGCGCAGCGTACAAAACAATTCGCGTGCCAAAAAGCAATTTCTTATCAATTCAATAAATGAAACGGAGTCCCAGTCCGTTCCAGGCTCAGGATCTGGCATGAGACTAAACTCAAATGCCGCACTTGGTTCAGGCAAAGCGAACCGCCCAGGGCTCCCAGGGTTTACGCTGATTGAACTACTGGTGGTCATTGCTATTATCGCCATTCTGGCCGCCTTGCTATTGCCGGCTCTATCCCGTGCCAGAGCTGAGGGGGTGCGGGTGAGTTGCGCGAGCAACCTTCATCAGATCGGCGTGTGTTTGCGGCTTTATGTGGACGATGGCCAAAAGTTTCCCTTTTTCCAGGCAGGGGTGCCTGCGACGCGTTCGAACTTTTGGGATGCCAAACTTGTAGCTTACGCTGGCGGCAATGAATGCGTATTTATGTGTCCGGGCAATACCGAGCTGACCAGGAACAGTACCGTCACAAATTGGCTCATGTTTGGCGTTTTCATGCCCAATGCCAGCTATGGTTACAATTCCTTTGGGGTGATGGACGTGTCCGCGCTTCTAGGGTTGAGCGGCTTGGCGGGGCGGGCGGTGGCTGAATCGAAGGTACTGGCGGCATCAGATATGGTTGCGGTAGGCGACTATTATCCAGTAGAATCCAACGCCGTCATTATACCCGACGTTGACAGGCAATCACCATAGCGGCAGAGCTAATGTCGTGTTTTGCGATGCCCACGTCGAATACGCCAAAACCAACATGTGGATGGCCCCAACCGATCCGGCGAGGAAGCGCTGGAACAACGATCACCGACCCCACTAAGTGCCCGTGCAACAATTAATTCCGCATTAGTCTCGGGAGGATGGTGTAATTCCAATTGGGCAGTATGGTGGGCTTGAATACTCACCAGTCCCTAGCATAGACTACACTCTTGGCACAAAAAAATGACTTCACAAGGTTCCTGTTTCGCCTGATAACCGCCAAGTCGGATATTACTCGTTCATCACGATCCAGTCCAGGTCTCCGCGCACCAGGTGAAGCAAACTGTGAGCGTCGGTCTGCCTCTGCCGGGCGGTCGCCGACAACTCTTGGCTGCCCATGCTCGTCAGCCGCGTCGAGGGCCGCACCGGCTCTTGTTCCCGAATTGTCCGGCGCATCTGGTCCAGCCCAGCGCTCAAAAGCTCTTTCGGATCGAATGGGGTCTTGCCTAGCAGCAGTTCATATAGCAGCACCCCCAAAGCATAAATGTCGGTGCGCGTATCGATATCCAGGCTGCTCATCTCCGCTTGCTCCGGGCTCATGTAGGCCGGCGTGCCGATGAACTGCTGGAATTGCGTATACACCGTCTTGTCCGTCAGCTCGCCCTGCGTGGCTTTAGCGATCCCGAAATCAATCACCTTGGGAATCGGCACTCCGTCCTGTGAGCTCACCAGAACGTTGGAAGGTTTAATATCCCGGTGAATTACTCCCTTTTGGTGCGCATGCTGGATCGCCCGGCACACCTCGATAAACAACCGCAACCGGTCCACCGGCTCCAGATGGTTGTGGTCGCAATACTGCGTGATGGGAATGCCGCGGACCAACTCCATCACGAAGTAAGGTCGGCCGTCGACCCCGCATCAAAGACTTTCGCAATGTTGGGATGGTCCATTAATGCCAGCGCCTGCCGCTCGGCTTCAAACCGGGCCACCACGTGCCGGGTGTCCATTCCCAGCTTAATGATCTTAAGCGCGACGCGGCGTTTGACCGGCTCGTTTTGTTCGGCCACATAGACGATCCCAAAACCTCCCTCGCCGATTTGTTCCAGCAGTTTGTAGCGGCCAATCTGATCCCCCGGCTTCTCGGTCAGGTGAGCGCCCATGACAGCGGTCTCGCCCATTGCGAATTCGTCGGCCCCTCCGGGCGCCGAGCCCTCCGAAGCCAACCCCACTTCTGTACCCTGCACACCCGGCGGAGGCTCACTTGCTTTCCGGCCCAAGGCGAAAAGACACTTGCCACAGAGCCCACCCGCTCCAGTGAGTCGTATGAAACACGCGCTCGCCCGGAGACAAACCCCCGGCGCTTCCCATTGGTGGCATGATGAAAACCTATAACAGGCATCAATTTGGGTCAATGTATTATACTTCCAGAGTTCAACTGCGGAATCGACCTCCACGCCAGGCAGATGTACGTCTGCGTCATGGACCGGCAGGGCAGCATTTCTCCACGGTCAAAGACTTCCTCACCCGCGCAGCGTACAAAACAATTCGCGTGCCAAAAAGCAAATTCCTTTCAATCAATTTCAATAATGATCCAACGAGCTTCTTGACAACACGCTGCTCCTGGGAGTTGTATAAAGTCAGGATGACGAACTGTCAGCGCTGCTGGCCAGAGATTTGCTCCCTGGTCCACAAGAGAACCGTCTCATTGGCGATTACTTTTGTTCGGGCAGTTCCGATCGCAGCCACCTTGCTTTTGGCGACAGGCGGTTGTTCGAAGCAGGAGGCACCCCTGGTTCGGCAATCGGCCAAACCACCGGAGGTTTCCTACGCATTGGCTGTTTTAACCAATGTGCCTGCGGCAATTGAATCGGTGGGGCACGTCAGCCCATTCAAGTGGGTGGCAGTCCGCAGCCAGGTCAGCGGGGTCCTGGCCGGGGTGCATTTCAAGGAAGGCGACCGGGTGCAGAAAGGGGATTTGTTGTTTACGTTGGACCCACGCCCGTTTGAGGATGCATTGAAACAAGCCCAAGGCGACCTCGATAAGGATTTGGATGAGCAGAACCAGGCGTCCATAGAGGAACACGAGAACGCGGTGTTGCTGCAGAGCCGGATTGTTTCAAAAGAGACCTACCAGGCGAGCGCTGCTTATGCCGAGTCGCTCAAGGCGGCCATTAGCGCGGACAAAGCGGCTCTCGATACTGCCCGGCTGGACCTCTCGAACTGCTTTATCACCGCTCCGATATCAGGCCGAGCCGGCTTTATCCAGGCCAGCTCCGGCGCCGTCGTCCAGGGATTCGATACAGTCCTGGTCACAATCAACCAAACGCAGCCTGTCTTTGTGGATTTCCCGATGGGCGAATCCGACCTGCCTTTGATCCGGCATTGCTTGGAAAGTGGGGCGAGGGCCAGCGTCCAAGCGGCTCTGCCCGGCCATGAACAATGCCTATGCACAGGCGAACTGGAATCCATGGACAATGCCATTGACCTCGCGACCGGCACAGTGCTGGTGAGGGCGCGTTTTGCCAATCCCGATGAGAGCCTTTGGCCCGGCCAGGCAGTCAATACCACGCTTACCACCGGTACCATAATGAAGGCGGTGCTCATACCGGCTCAGGCCGTCCGCAATGGGACAAACGGCCCGTTTGTTTTTGTCATGAACACGGACGCGCGCATCCAGCCGTGTGCCATCCAGACCGGACAACCATTGGGCAATCAGGTGGTTGTTCGCAATGGGCTGAAGGGCGGCGAACGGGTTATTATCGCGGGCGCCGAACGGCTTGTGCCCGGGATAACTGTGCGCGCCAGCCAGGCCGCGCTGTAACCGGGAGCATCTCATCTTTTATCAGAGTTTCCGGCCTGGAGATCTAAACCGAAGTTCCCCTCACCCATACGCTCTCCCCGAGGGAGAGGAATAGCTATGGTCGCCCCAGGAGTCCGGGAGCGCCAGTCTGGACTGTGATCAGTCAAGCCCATGACTTTGTCTTTATACTGTTTTGTCACGAAAATCGCAAAGACAAAGATTAGACAAAGATTAAACGTTCACCAAGCCATTCTCATCGTCGAGAATCGATTTTATGTCTCTGCAGGTTGCCAGGTTACAATAAGACTTGACAACATGGACGCTATCAATGACGATGGCTTCATGATAACGGGGCGCGGTTTAGGTCTTTGCCTTTCGGATAAATCTTTGTCCCATTTATACTGTTGGCAGTAAGCGCACACCGTGGCTGGGAACACGCTCATCATTGTATTGGCTGCCGCATTTGGTGCTTGCGGCGGCATCCTGCTGTTTGGGGTCGGTCGTATTGTTTACGGGATCGCGCACTACTATCTCCGGGAGCGACAGTCCACCCGTGCGGTGCGTCACCCGACGTATGGATCGCTTACGGGCGAGGGCGGCGGGCTTTGGACTGGCATGGCTCGTCCCAACGGTCGGGAGGTTCGCTTCACAATCGGCGGCACCGAATCGGCACCCAGATGACGACTTGCTCCGGCGGGTCGGCGGCATCATTGGCAGGTTCCCAGAGGTGGAGCGCCAAGCCGCGGATTACCTTCGTGAGCACGAAGCGGAGATTGGGAAGGCAGCTCTTGAGGTTTACGGGCTGGAGGTTACCGAGGGGAATCGTCCCGATGATTTCTCTCTGGAGTTTCTGGCGGACGGGGACGATTCACGTGTTTGGCGGGTGGAGTTCGAGGCAGGACAGCCCAAACAGACAGGATTCGATGACTGAGGAACTGCCAACAAGACGGTGGAGCGAATGGCTGGCCCGCCACGCGGTTACTGCGAGAGGCTGTTCGCGCGTCGCGGCAGAGCCGTGGGACCGAGATCTGCGGGTTACTCATCAGCGCGAGCGTCGTGCAGACCCGCAATGTCTTTCGGCCCGCTGCTTCAGATCGTTGAGCGGTATGCGTCATGCCTCCTCCTCCTCCATTGCCCCAAAGTGTGCCAGGCATCTGCTGCGTGCGATTCTGATGACCATAGCCGTCGCGCTTTGCAGCGGCTGTTTTGTCATTCGGCACGAGCAGTTCAGTGAACCTGTTGGTCCAGTCGGGTCAGTGAGATTTCACAGGATCGCCGCCGGCTGTGAAACATATTCTCGATTGGTTAACACTCAGGAAGTCCGGGCGGTGATATCCGTCGCAAATTGGCCGAGCGGATGGGAACTCCAGTTCCTGTTGAACATAATTCCCATCTACCGCTATGACTACGGAAAAACTGAAGCGCTGTCCGTTGAGCTGTGGGTCGAACCCAAAAACTCGGGGCTGGCGCTCGATCCTGAGCATGTCTTCTTCCTCGATGGAGACCAGAGGCGGTTGGCGCCCACCAATGCGTGGTTGCTCGGATCTCGCGATGCGAAGGTCAGTGGAAGGGTTCCAATCACGAACCGCGAGGCCTTCCATTTGGAATTTCCTGTCGAACATCGCGCGTATCCGCAGCAGGACGCCCCATTTCAATTGTCCATAGAGGGACTGAGTGTCGGCGGTCGCAGCATTCCATTGGCTCCGATCACCTTTCAGTCCAAAACGACAACCAAGCCAGGTTTCCGGCTGCCGTATTGACATGGCACTCAACCACAGCATTCAGCGGACTGGAGCCAGCTGTTCAGGTCGGCTCACCCGCGCAGCGTACAAAACAACTCGCGCGCCAAAAAGCAAATTCCTATCAATCTATCAATCCTTTTTCGTCCGTCCACTACTCCTCCTCCTCACATCGGGATTCATGGCTTTTGCCGATGGTGTCTTCGTTTTTAGGTGGAACAAGGCTGCGGACATCAAAGAACCGGCGCAAAAAGCCATTATCGTCTATGACCATGGGCGCGAAGATCTATTGCTGCAGGTTAAATATGAAGGGCGCCTGCAGAACTTCGGTTGGCTCATCCCCGTGCCCAGTCTCCCGGAGGTCCAAAGAGGTTGGATGGCCCCCTTTTATGAATTGAGCCGCCTAACTCAGAACCCTTTCGCGGGAATGACCGCAGGCACCCCACGGATCGGAGGGGTGCGATCGGAACAGGTCAACGTTGTCGAAATAAAAACCGTTGGTGTGTATGAAGTGGCCATCCTATCAGCACACGACGCACTCAGCCTTGAACGTTGGCTTGGGTCCAATGGTTATTCCGGCCCTGAAGGGCGGTCGCAGGTGCTCGACGACTATGTGAATAAAGGCTGGTTCTTTGTCGCTGTCAAAATCCAGTTGGATCGGGAGTCTTCCTTCAAACAGAGTTCAACGCCAAATCAAGACGACCCGGAACGAGAGCGCGAGCACCAAGCCCTGCAGGCGGCCATGTCGAGTGGCGAATTGCATCCTTTGCGGATTAGCTTCGATACACCACAATGCATCTTTCCTCTCAAAGTATCTGCTGTCGGCGCAAAGCCCGCTGAAGTGTCGCTGTATGTGCTTGCCTCCGAGCCATTGCTAAACAAATACATGTTCCAGCGGGGAGCGCTTATAGCGCACGAGACGGCAGTTCAGCGCTCCGAGCGCCACCCGTATGCGAGTGCTGCTTCAATGCGGAATCTCCGGCGCATGAGGCTTTCCTGGATGATGTATTCCCTCATGCCTCCGGCCCCGGACGGCAAGCGGGCGCAACACGATTGATCGCTAGACGATCTGGCGCGGATAGCTGATGAAGAGGAGTTGCCCGATCCTCGGCCTGGAGATAGAGCCGGTTATTTTCCTGCCGGAACTCAACTGGCCAAAATCATGCGCGCCCCAGCCGGGAGCCTCACGGAATGCTCAAGGCTTTTCAAGAGGATCGCAGGTCATGATTGGTGGTTGACCAAACAGGTTTATATCTTTTCGCCCCAGGAAATGCAGGACCTTGAATTCCAGCCTGCGGTGGACACCCTCAAACAGCTTCTGCCGCTCCCGGAAGGCAGCAGCGCTGCCGGGCTTTTTTACGAATGTGGCGCCGATTCCTTGCCGTCGGTTTTGTCTGAGCACATTGGGTTTACCAAGCGATGAGTGTCGCAATTTCACCCGACGCCGATTTATGCAAGTTTGCGCCGCGGCCGTTGCGGCAACCAGTGCCCCCCCGCTGCGTGGATTGACCGCCGAGGAGGTCCCTTCTCAAAGCGAGCGGCAGGTCCCGCTCAAGCTCGGTATCCGCGCCGCGACGATGAAAATGGTCGGCGACCTGAGCGTGGTGCGCACGGCAGCCGGCATCCCGGTAATTCGCGCGTCTATTACGATCTTTACAATATGGCTGCTTTCGGACACGGCGCCGAGGCCGTCCCGGGAGTAAAGTTGCTCGGCCGGGAACTCATCTGCGCAGTGCACGTGAAGAATGGGAACAAATTGATCGAGGAACCGGGGCCGATCGACTGGCAAGCCGCCTTTGCCGCCTTTTCTGAAATCGGCTATGAGGGCTGGTTCACTTATGAAACAGCCCATAAGAACCTGGCGGCGTGCCTGGCCGACACTGCCCGAAACAATGCTTTTCTCACCAGACATATCAGGATGCCAGTAGTACCGGATGAGAACACTACATGAATGAACGACCTATACAGCAGACTAGCGAACATCGGCGATTAGCAGTTCAGGGTCTTAAGTCAGCCGTCCAGGGTCCAACCCTCGCGGTAGGTGTGGTGGAGCAAGCCGTTGGCGTCGGAGCAGTCGAGCACCCGGCCCGCAGCGCCGTCGTATTTAATTTTGCGGCCGACGCGGTAAGCTACCAGGCCCAACAGCATCATCTCGATCATGTCGGTCCCATAGCCGAAGTCGCATGACGTCTTGAGGTCGCCCTTGCAGGCATTAAACCATTCCTGCTGGAAATTGCCTTTCATGGGCGGCAGCAACTGGTCCTTTCTCCGGGGATGGTAATAGGTCAGGTCCGATTCGTTTCCGCGGGGCATGAGAAACCGGTTCTGGAAATCGGCTATCAGGCAGCCACTGGACCCGTCGAACATCACCCCGTGGCCTATTTTATCCAGGTCGATGCCCGGGTGCGGAGATTCCGGCAAGGCGCCGCCTTGGTACCAGGAGACCTTGATTTCGGAGCGCCAGTCGTTGGCGGGGATATCAAAACGGGTTTGGAGTTTGACCGGAGTGACTTGCGGATTAAACGGATCGCCGGTCCCTTCGGCCGTGGTAGGCAAGCCGGCGTCGATGGCGTTCCAGGCCAAGTCCATCGTGTGGCTGCCCATGTCTCCGACCTGGCCGCTACCCCAATCCCAATACATGTCCCAATGCAAACAGCCGCCCTTGAAATATTCTGAGTTGTAGGGATGAAACGGCGACGGGCCAAGCCAGAGGTCATAATTGATGTAGCTGGGCGCGGGGCCTTCGGACGGCATATAGCCGTCGCGCCGGACCTTGCGGTTACCCCACGCGCTGACCTCTTGGAGTTTGCCTATGGCGCCGTCGCGGATCATCTCGCGCACGCGGTTAAAATTCGAGAACTGATGCCGCTGCGTCCCAACCTGCGTGGCAAGCTTATTCTTATTCTTAAGCCAGGTATCGCGGATGAGGCGCGCCTCGGCCACACTGTTGACCAGCGGCTTTTCACAATAGACATGTTTGCCGCGGTTCAAGGCCCAGTTGGTCACAAATGCGTGGGTGTGATCC
>DASYZB010000098.1 GCA_035946615.1 Verrucomicrobiia bacterium | reverse complement strand
AGTAATGTCAGACTAACCCCCCTCCTTCCAGGGCTTTTACTCGCGTTTGCCTTGCATTGCGAACTCCACGCCCAGGACGCGAGCTTGCTAGTCGATCTGAACTTCGACGAGGACTTTTCCTCTGGACAAGTTATTGACGTTACTGGAAACGGCCATGACGGTTGGTGCTTCAACCCCACGAACTGGATCACGGCCACCCAAGGTGTTTTTGCGACGATTGGCGGATATTGGCAGACGAATTCGACCTTGCTCGAGCCACCGAGCACTTACATCCCAGTGTCGCAGTACTTCGGCATTACGAACTTGAATGGAATAAGATACCTCACCAACGCCACAGTTAGTCTTTGGGTTCAGTTTCGACAAAACACCCCGCAGGCGGTATGGGTTATCAGCAACGGACGTGACGCCCAGTACCTGGATGATCAAAGTGGAACCAACGGCTGGGATTTTGCGAAAGTGTATTCGAGTTCGATGCAGTTTCTCGTATATCCGTTGCCGGGCGGTTATAGTACGGTCTTGACGTGGCCAACACCGGTCGATACGAGTTATCATCTCTACACAGCCACAGTGGACTGCAACGCGAACAGAGCAGTGGCATATTACGACGGCTTGCCGGTGCAGACAAACGCGGTTGGAGTTCCATTTCTTCAAGTTTATGGCTCTGCGCCTGTAAGGTGGCTCTGTGTTGGAAAGCTGGCAATGCAAATGCCGCCTGGTCCAATGTCTTATGACGGCAATTATGCCGCCGGTTTTTTCGAGGGCAGGATCGACGACGTACGCATCTATAACCGCGTATTATCTTCGGGGGAGGCTGAAGCGCTCTATATCGGTAATACGTTCGCGCGAAATCTAGTTATTCAAGGGTCCAGTGCTTCATCTGTCCGACTGGGCTGGGACGCAGTCTCGAACGCCACTTACCAGGTGGAGTACATGAGCAATTTGAACGCAACTGCCTGGTCCGCGCTCGGTATGCCACTCGAGGGCAGTTTGACCAACAGCACCACGGATTCCCCGCTGGCTTCCTCTCGCTTTTACCGCGTTCGTGTCCTGCCCTGACCGCAAGGCCACCGCATCCACCCGCTACCCCATTGCCCCTTTGAACTGGTCCCTTATCACCGCATCGAACAACGATTCGGTCTTGCAGAGCTGTCTCGCACGCTCTCCCTGCGTCTCTCGCGCGACCGACTTCCAGGTCATGCGCGGCTTTGCCTCCGCCGGCGCCGCTTACAATGCTGGTATCCGCCACAGCACGGGCGACATCCTCGTTTTCGCTCATCAGGACGTCTATCTGCCCGACGGATGGGAGGACTGCCTGGCGCAGGCTATCACCAGGCTCTCCGCGCTAGACCCCGATTGGGCGGTGCTGGGCGTCTGGGGCATCACGGTCGAGGCTAAGCCCGCCGGGTATTCCTACTGTACCGGGCTGCAGAAGGTGCTCGGGCGGCCCTTTGAAAAGCCCATTCCATGCATCTCGCTGGATGAAGCCCTCGTCGTTCTCCGCCGCTCGGCCGAGTTGTGCTTTGACGAAAAATTGCCCGCTTTCCACCTATATGGAACAGATATCTGCCTGGCAGCACGCCAGCGGGGGATGAAATCGTACCTAATTTCGGCTTTCTGCATTCATAACACCGCCGGCCTGACGGCGCTCCCTTGGGCGTTTTGGCCCGCTTATTTTTACATGCGTCACAAATGGTGGCGCCGGTTGCCGGTTATGACTCCCTGCAGCAAGGTCGAGCGCTGGCCCTTCTCCCTTCTCAAGCAAACCCTTGTAAACTGGTATCTGCATCAGATCAAACGGAACGAAGTCGGCCAGCGAGTCAGCGACCCCCAAGGCCTCTACCAACAATTGCTTCAGGCGGGCAAGGTTGCGATTCCAGAACGTGGCGAAACCTGTCCGCTTGCTCCCAAATCCAGGCGCGCTGAGGACAATCTTGTTTAGACCGTAAAAATAAAACGTGTGCTCGTAAACTCTCCTGCTCCGCTGCCTTCTCGCATCACCACTTTGTTTTCGCGGCAATTGCGAACAGGCTCATTGGGCCAACGTCTCGCCCGCGGTGCTTTCTGGTCATTCGTGGGGGCTGTTATCGCCCGGCTCATGGGAATTGTCAGCTCCGTAGTCGTCGCCCGCCTCCTGGGCAAGGAAGGCTTTGGCCAGTATGGCATTGTCCAGAGCACTGTTACCATGTTTGGAACTTTTGCCGGGTTCGGCCTCGGGCTAACCGCAACCAAGCACGTCGCCGAGTACCGACACAAAGACCCGCAACGGGCTGGCAAGATCCTTGGGCTTTCAACTGTTGTTGCTTTGGTCTCAGGGGGCGTCTTGGCCGTCTGTTTGCTGGTTGGGGCACCCTGGCTTGCGAGCCACACCCTGGCGGCACCTCAGCTCTCGGGCGCATTGCGTATCGGCGCAGTCCTGATTCTATTCACCGCGTTAAATGGGGCTCAAATGGGCGCGCTGGTTGGCCTTGAGGCCTTTCGGCTCACCGCCCAGTTAAATCTCTATACCGGTCTGCTCTCTCTCCCGCTGATCGTCTGTGGTGTGGTGTTTTTCGGGCTGACTGGCGCTCTGTGGGGCTTGACCTTGACTGCTTTCGCCACATGGCTGCTTTATCACTTCGCTCTGCGGAGGGAACTAACCAGCGCCGGTATTCCTCTTGTCGTCAAAGGCTCCTTCGCCGAGATTCGCGTTCTTTGGAGATTTTCGTTACCGGCCGTCATCAGCGGCATGCTTGCTGCCCCGGTGACCTGGATATGCAATGCGCTCCTGGTCAACCAGCCACACGGCTACGCCGAGATGGGAATCGCCAACGCCGCCAACCAATGGTTCTACGCCCTTCTTTTTCTCCCGGGCGTTCTTGCCCGCACCTCCATCCCTGTCTTATCGGAACGGTTGGGGGCCGATGATAAAACTTCGTGTCGCAGGATCCTTGCTTATACAATGGCGATGAACGCCGCCGTCGTCATTCCACTGGTGTTGCTCGGTTTTTTAGGCAGCCGCTATATCATGGGCATCTACGGCGCCAGCTTTGCCCAGCATCCGAACGTGGTCATGGTCGCGATGGCCACCTCTGCCGTCCTCGCCATCCAAATGCCCATGGGCCAGATGACCGCCGCCTCCGGCCGAATGTGGACCGAGATCTGCATGAACCTTGGCTGGGCCATTGTCTTTTGCGGCGGCACCTGGTTCATGCTGAGCCGCGGCGCCCTCGGTTTGGTCTCCGCGCGGCTGGCAGCATACATCTTGCACACGCTCTGGACCGCCCTGTTTGTTCTCTGGTTGCTCCAAAAACGAGGCCCGGCCCTCATACCCGTGCCAAAATGAACTCGGCAGCCGATTTAGCCTCCAACCAACCCCCGCTCCCTCCGATGAGTGATAGCGCCTACTCCATCAAGGCAAACCATTATTTCGAAGGAGTCCGCCGCACCTTTTTGGAGCAATTGCCGCATAACCCGACCGCTAGACTCATCGAGCTCGGATGCGGGGCGGGCAACACCGCTACCGCGGCGCGTGCGCAGGGCAAATGCGGCTGGACCTGTGGCATCGAGCTGTGCGCCGAGCCCGCGGCCCAGGCCCGCAGCAGGCTCGATCAGGTGATCCTCGGCGATATCGAGCAACTGGCCATTGACCTGCCGCCCTCCTCCTTCGATGTGCTGCTCATGAGCGAGGTGCTCGAGCACCTGCGCGACCCCGCCCGGGTTCTGGCTAAACTCCGCCCACTCCTGCGCTCGGGGGCCATTGTGCTTGCTGGCTCACCCAACGTTTGCCATTACTCCGTCCTGCTTATGTTGCTGCGCGGTCGCTGGGATTACGAACGGGAAGGAATCATGGACGAAACCCATCTGCGCTGGTTCAGTCCGGCGACGTATCGCCAGTTGTTCGAGAATGCCGGTTACGTAGTGGATCACGTCGGGCCTGCCTGGCCATTGCGAGGCAAGCACCGCCTCGCGAACGCAATGCTCTTGAGGCGCTTTGAGTATCTGTTACATTCTCAGATCGAATTGCGCGCTCATTGCGTATAGGTGACCTTTTTTGGACGCTCACATCGTGGCCGTCCTCGTGGAGGGTGCCGCGGACGATGCCCCTGTTGTCGCCTCAATGCCAAGGGAAAACTCATTGGCAAGTTTTGACCAAATCGCTTGAAGATCTGACATGAAAAAATGCACGACGGAAAACGTAAAGGAGTTCCTGCTAAGAAAATACTCTAGCGCACTGGCCAGCCGTAGCCTTGCACCCGAAGTTATCTCCGACAATTTCGATCTGCTGGGAGAGGGTATCATTGATTCTCTGGGCGTTCTCGACATGATCGGCGATGTCGAGCGGGAATTTAGTATCCAACTGGATATGGAACACATCGATGCCGAAGAATTCACGATAATTGGCCCGTTCTGCAGGTACGTCGCTCAGAACGCAAAGGATATGCCTGCCTGACCAGGGTTGGCCCTGGCTTGTGTAGCGAAGCATTTTTTACTTTCTAGTGAACGAGAACAATTATGTATTCCGGCCGCTTAGGGAAATGCCAAGCTTGGACGGCCTTTTACCGAAAACGGCGGCGTTGATATATGCCTCCGGCCCAGAGTATTTTGACGTTCTTTTTGGGAGCACGGAAAGCGCCTTGGCTCGCCTGCGGTCCTGGGTGGGCAGGGCTTCTTCGGGGTTCGGCTTCGACCGCGTTACTGTGGCGTTAGCTGAAGGTGAGGTGGCAGGCATAGCTTTGCACTTGAGCGGCCAAGACCTTGCCGATCGGCAACGGATGGACATGCTAGCTCTGCTGAAGGAAAGTGACAGCTCCCAGCGCGCAAACCTCACCCGGAACACAGACATCATTCGCGCGATGACCCCCACCGTCCAGTCCTGGGAATATTACCTTCGCTCGCTCTCAGTCGATGAAGCGCATCGTGGAAAAGGGCTTGGCGCCGCTCTGCTCAAACAAGTCTTTGCCGCTGGCCTAGCACTGAGTTTTCATTCGTTTCGCCTGGATGTGCGAAGCGACAACACTGTCGCCCTCAAACTCTACCGCTCTGCCGGGTTCGAGATTTCCCAATCCTTCAAAGTCCAGCCAAAAGGTTGGGAACTATTTTCCATGCGAGTTGAGGTTAAGGGAACGTGAGGACTGAAGGGCTGCTCCGCGGGTGCAAGAACAGGCTTCTGCAATCGATCGCCCGGAATGCCCCGGGGGCCACCTCGCTCCGCGTTTGGCTAAATCGCTGGCGCGGTGTGAGGATCGGTAAAAATGTCTGGATCGGATACGACGCAATTATCGAGACGTCCTACCCGCACCTGGTAACTATCGGCGACGGCGCCGCCGTCGGAATACGCACCACCATTATCGCGCATTTCCGCGAGGTCCAGGGCGTTACTATCGAGCCTGGGGTCTTCATCGGGCCCGGCGCCATTATCATGCCGGGTGTGACCATCGGCCGCGGCGCCGTGGTTACTGCCGGCAGTGTCGTTACCCAGTCAGTCCCTCCTATGACCCTGGCCCAAGGCAACCCGGCTAAGCCCGTGGCGCGCATCGGTCTGGCCCTGGACCCGAAGACCACCGTCCGCCAGTTTAGTCGCAATCTCAAACCTCTCCGCTGAAAAGCAACACGCTCGGTTGTTTACCATGAACGAAACCATCCGATCGCAAACCAAAGCCATCCCTCTCTGGTCCGGTTTTCGCCGCTCGGCTGCTCAGTTCCCTGGCCGTCCTGCGGTTGAGGTCAACGGCCACACCCTCAGCTATTCGGATTTACTTGACCGCGCCGCCAGCCTGGCTGCTACCTTGGCGCGACATTCCCTCGCTGACGCCCCGCCGCTTACTGCCGTGTTTGCCTACCGTTCCGCAACTGCCTTTTCCGGCGTCCTTGGCGCTCTCTTCCGCGGCCATGGCTATGTTCCGCTCAACCGCACCTTCCCGCCCGAGCGCACCCGGCTCATGCTCGAATGCTCCCAATGCCGTTCCGTTATCGTCGATAGTCAGTCTGAGCCGCAATTGGAACAAGTCCTCGCCGATGCTAAGGCTCAGCTCCTGTTGCTTTTCCCCGACCGCCGCGATGTCACCCAACTCGCCAAACGCTGGGCCCAGCACATTGTTCTCGGCGCTGACGACTTGGAGCCTGCCGCCGCCTGGTCGCCACCGGAACACAAGCCCGGCTCGATTGCCTATCTCCTCTTTACCTCGGGCAGCACCGGCACACCCAAAGGCGTCGTCGTTTCCCAGGACAACGTCCGGCATTATGTTGATTGGACCATCAAACGTTACGGCATTACCCACGAAGACCGCCTCTCTCAGACGTTCGACATGACTTTTGACCTCTCGGCTCATGATATGTTTGTCGCCTGGGAGCAGGGGGCCTGTGTTTGCTGCCCAAGCCAAAAGGATACCATTAAACCCGATCGGTTTATTAACAATTCACGCCTCACGGCCTGGTTCTCGGTTCCCTCGACCGCTCTGTTCATGAAGCGTCTCGGTTTGCTTAAGCCCGGCATGTACCGCCGCCTCCGCCTCAGCCTGTTTTGCGGGGAAGCCCTGCCGATGGAAACTGTTATCCAATGGGCCAAAGCCGCTCCAAACTCAATCATTGAAAACATCTACGGCCCGACCGAGTTGACCATTGCCTGCACGGCCTATCGCTGGGATAGCCTCAGCTCCCCGGCCCAATGCGAGCAAGGCACTGTGCCGATTGGGCAACCCTTCGCCGGGATGGATGCCCTGGTCACCGATGAGAATTTGAACGAGGTGCAGCCGGGCTCGGATGGCGAACTGCTCATGACAGGCCCCCAGCTCAGCCTCGGTTACTGGCTCGACCAGGAAAAGACCGCCCGCGCTTTTGTGGTTCCTCCCGGCAAGGACCGTCTTTATTACCGCACCGGCGACCGCGTCCGCCGGCCCTCGCCCGGTCAGCCGATGGTCTATTTGGGCCGGATGGACAATCAGATCAAGATCCTCGGCCATCGCATCGAGCTAGGCGAAATTGAGGCGGCTCTTCGCCAGGTCTCCGGCGTGGATGGTATCGTTGCTCTTGGCTGGCCATTAACACCCAGTGGCGCTGACGCCATCGAAGCCTTCCTGCAGACCGATACCATCGATTCCCAGGCTGTGCTTGACGCCGTCAAATCCAGGCTCCCGGCTTACATGGTGCCTCGGGCCCTGCATGCTCTTCCGCGCTTTCCGCTTAACTCAAATGGAAAGTTCGACCGCAAGGCGCTAATGCACATTTTGTCTGAAGCCAAGGATCGATAACCGTGAATGTGAGTTGCACAGTTACGTAGGTTCCCTTTTCTTCACCGAAGCTCGTGAGGGCCGCCGGCTCCCACTCAGTTATGAGGCCGGTCACTCCCAGGCAGTTCCCTGATAGACTCCGGCCAATCCGATAACCATTTCAGCGTCTCCATGCATCGCCCTCGAATCGCAGTTTTCCCCGCTGACAGGCTCCCGGCCTCCCGTCGGCTGCTGGGAGCACTAGGTGAGCTCTTCTCGGTTGAGTTGGTGAACGATCAAGGCGCCGCGGCGGATGCGTGTCGGGCGGCTCTCCTGCTGGGTGGTAGCCGCGCCGAGGCAGTCCGTTTGACTCGCGCGGGTTTCAATTGTCTGGCCTATTTGGAATCCCAATCGATGCCGTCGCCAGCAGTCCCCCCCAATCTTAAGTTCGGCTCCAGCCCGCTTCTCTTGCACTCCTTCCGAAACCGCACCCTCTCGGAAGGTTCGACCGGTCGTGTTCGCCCTCTGAAGGCTGAAGCCCGCGACGAACCCGTCGTGGGCTTAGGAGATGGCGTTTGGTGGGCTCACCGCAAGGAGGGCGCTGCGGACTTGCACCTGGTTGGCGGTACCCTCCCTGACCTTCCGGAGGGCGCCTTCCTCTTTCAGTATCTCCAAAGCGACTGTTGGGCGGAACTCCTGCCATTGTTGACCTTCTTCCGTGGTGTCGCTGGTTGGGAACCACCGCCACCTCGCGCCTGCCTCATGTTTGATGACCCCAATCTTCACTGGAGGAGCTACGGATATATCAATTTTGCCAGTTTGGCTCGGCATGCGCGCGAGCACCGCTATCACGCCTCCTTCGCCATGGTGCCGCTGGACGCCTGGCACCTCCACCGCTCCACGGCCAGGTTATTCCAGGAAAATGGAGACCTGCTCTCGCTCTTAGTGCATGGGAATAATCACGCGCGAAATGAACTAGCCCTCCCGTACTCCGAACAGCGCCGCTCCGCGCTCGTCGCTCAAGCATTAACCCGGGTTGAACGATTCGAGCAACAGTCCGGGTTGGAAGTCTCCCGAGTCATGGCCGCACCCCATCATGCCTGCTCCGATGAAATGGCCGGCACGCTGGCTCGCATGGGTTTCGAGGCGGCCTGTGTCTCGCCAGCCTTTATCATGGAGCATAATCGAGCCAGAGCCTGGCCCGAAGCGGCTGGGTTGGCTCCGGCGGACTTCCTGGCTGGCAGCTTGCCGGTCATTCCGAGGTTCACTTTCGGCCTGATTAACCTGCCGCGAATTCTGCTCGCTGGCTTCTTTGGCCAAGCCATCGTCCCCGTCGGGCATCATGACGACCTCGCCGATGGCCTGGGCGTGCTGAGAAAACTGGCCGATTCGATTAACCAAACTGGTGAGGTGGGTTGGACAGATATGACATCCATAGCGCGCTCGAACTTCTGGAGCCGGCGGGACGGCAGTACCATGCACCTGAGGCTGTACTCTCGCCAAGTCCGGTTCACTGTCCCGGAGGGTGTTACCGCGATTCATATCGAGCGGCCATGGCTCAAGGCGGACCAACCCGAGCCTCTGACTTGGCGCGAGGACCTGTCGCCCGTTCAACTCACTCCTGCTTGCCCATCGGAACCGATTCCAACCACACCAGGCGTGGTCATGGACATCCGCTCCGTTCTTCCCAATGCGCTGGATCATCACAAGGCTCCGTTCACTCGCACGCCGGTATGGGCGATTATGCGCAGGCAATTATGCGAGGGGCGCGACCGACTGAAACCAGCCGTCCATCGAATACGCAGGTTTGCCAACCTGAAGAGCAATCTGGCTGCCCACGGTCCTGAGCCTAAATGACAACTATTCTTATCGGCGCTGACATTTGCCCCATTGGGTGCAACAAGGCCCTATTTGAACAGGGATTTGCTCAGATATTGCTGAACGATCTAAGAGATGAGTTTGGACAGACTTCTCTTTCCATTGCCAACCTCGAATGCCCCTTAATCGCTCAGCCAATGCCGATCCGAAAGACCGGCCCGGTCTTTGGTCAGTCTGGAATGTGTATCAAAGGGATCCAACAAGCCGGCATCGGCATCCTCAACCTTGCGAACAACCACATCCTCGACCATGGCGCGCCTGGCCTTAGAAACACCATGGACGTGTGTGCCCGCGCCGGCATCGCGACCGTTGGGGCGGGTGAAAACCTCGCCGCCGCGCGCCAGATCCTGATCCGGAACCTGGGTGGCCTCAGGCTTGGCATTCTGGCCGTTGCCGAGCATGAATTCTCCATCGCGACCAAGAACTCCGCCGGTGTCAACCCTCTCGACCTGATTGATTTCGTCCGCAACGTGACCGCTCACCGCACCGAGTTCGATTACCTCATCGTCCTGCTCCATGGCGGCGACGAGTTCCTCGTTCCTAGCCCCCGCATCCAGAACACTTGCCGGTTCATGGTCGAGATGGGCGCCAATGCGGTTATCGTCCAGCATCCGCACGTCCTCGGCGGTTACGAGCAGTACCGCGGCGCCCACATCGTGTATGGCCAGGGCGCTCTGCTCATGGACGAGGCCATCTACCGCGACCTGCCACCTTTTCACGAGGGCTTTCTTGTCAAGCTCGCCATCGCACCAGATGTCACCTCGACGATGGACATCGTCCCCTTCACCCAATCCGATCCGGCTCCCGGCGCGCGCCGCATGCCCAAGGAGCGGGAGGAGAAGTTTCGCCAGGCCCTGGCCGACCGTTCCGCCGCTATCCAGGACGACGCCTTCGTCCAGGCCGAGTGGCTGAAATTCTGTGAAGAAAACAAGCACGCCTACATCAGCGGCCTCCTCGGTCATAGCCGCCTCCTCCGCAACATCAACCGCCGCGGTCTCCTCACTCGGCTGCTCTACAAACCCGGCGTGCTCCTCGGCGTCCGCAACACGGTCTTGTGCGAAACCCACCGAGAGGCCATCGAAACGATCTTCAACCACGGACTGCTCGAAAAGAACGGGGCAGGGGAGTGATGGACCGGATTTTCGAATTTTGATTTTCGATTTTCGATTGGAACCGCAGATGACGCGGATTTCTCAGATGAGGAGAGAAAGCATAAGCGGCGGAGTGATGGAGTAATGGAGTGATGGATGGAAACTCACCTGAAATGGGGAGTGGGAGGAACTCTGAAACGCGGGACCATTCTTTTAATCCTCGCGGCTTTCTGCCGCGCCGGCGCCGCTGAGGTTCCGGGTGCGGCGGCCACAGTTACCAATGCGCCAAGCGCTCCGTCCCTCAGCGATCTGCCGCGGCTCAAGTCCGTGTCCCAGTACGGTATCACCTGGACCTTCCAGCAGCCCGCGCCTGTCGGTCAGTTCGTTAATGGCGACTTTTATGTCGTGGGCCGTGTCGCCGTCACCAACATAGACCCCCGCCCGCTCCTCGGCGACCAGGTGCCCCAAACTGAAATCTGCCAGGCAGAACGGAATCGAAGGCCCGACGGCAAATACATCCGCAACGGCTCGATGCTCAACCCACCCGCTCGAGAGGAAGTCGCCTTTGATAGCGGCATCATGAACTACTGCAACCCGGATTTGCTGGAGTTCGCGCCGGTGCCGTTGAAACCTGGCGATTGCCTGGTCTCCACGATCAGTCTGAAGGTGGGTAAAAAAGCCGATTTTCCTTACCACAGCGAAGGGGGCCGCGAGCAAGGCGACAATAGTCCTATCAAAACCCTGGCAATCCTCACTTGCGTTGCTGAGCCGCTCCCGTCCGATGCCTTTCGCCCGTCCTATGGTGACCGGCGGCAAAAAATCTACTATGCGCATAACCTGAGGAAGAATCTGCTCCGGCGTCTGCCGCTCCCAGCCAATGCTCCCAATCTCCTGACCTGGATTCGTGTCTTTCAGCGGCCCTGGTTCAATACCTGCTTCTTCGGCTTTGAAGAGCCCATGGAGAACATGCCTCACTACGGTCAATGGGTGGCCGAAGCCCAATCTGTGGGCGGCCTCATGCTCATGCTCGACTACAATTCCGAAAACAAAGAGCGGCTCCTGATTAATATGGTCCAGGTGGGCATCGACTACTGGGGCCTGGTCCAAAACGGCCATCCGGGCTGGCAAGGCTGGGGCGGGCACGGCAGTGGCCGTAAGTTCCCCATCGTCCTCGCCGGGATTCTCCTGGGCGACGACGCCATGGCCTGCCCGACCAAGACCTATCCCAAGGTCGAGTTTGGCGAAGACAACCAAACCATGTACGGTGAGGGTTGGACCGGCGCCAAGGCCCTCTTTGCCGGCCACTCGGGCATCCAAAGTGCCACTGGTAAAGCGGAGCGGCCCAAGTGGGGGCCTTACGAAAATCTGCCTCCGTCCAAATGGACAAAGGACAACTTTACCAGCGAGGCATACCGCCGCGTCAATAGCAGCAGCGCTTGGATCGGCGAGGCCCTCGTGATCCGTATGCTTCACGCCGAGACCAACTGGAACCACGACGCCTTCTTCGATTACATGGACCGCTGGATGACTGAGGACGACAACGAACCGGGCCGGATTATCATGCAGTCCTGGCCGGACATGCATTTAAACGACCAGGACAAATGGAACCGCGAAGGCTATTCCTGGGAGCCGTTCGTCAAAACCATGTGGTTCCTCTACCGTCACAACCTCGACCAAAAGTGAGCGACCAGAGTTCAAAGCTTGGCGGCCGGACCGGCATTGCCGTCGCCCATCCGCTATCTTCCACGCTAGCCGGAATGATGCGGCTGAAATGGGGAGCGCGCCCGCCTCGGGCGCAGCCACCAATTCTCACTTTGGTGCAGCCGCTGCCGCATAAATGCGGCGTTCCGGCCGTTCCGGTTGTTGCGGAACGCCGCATTTATGCGGCAGAGGAGCTTCAAAATCTCAAAATGCGAATTGCTCGGGCGCAGCCGACGCCACCCTCGCCGTCGGCAAGGGTGTACGCACGGCTCCGCCTTTTGGTTGGGCTGTTCGGCGCGGGGCGCGCCGGACAGCGCCCGGGGCGGGCGCGCTCCCCGCGAAACCAACTGCATGGTTCCGGCTTAGGGTATTGGAGGTCCGCCACGCCCTGGTTTTTATGCCTGTTTGCGGGCATTATTCTCTATACTAACGGCGCTGGCGCCCAGGATACCTTGACTAACATCTACCCCTCCATTCTCCCGTCTCAGGCCGTTGTAACGAACCAGCCCTCAGCGCCAGTCGTCCTCACGAATCAACCGCCCGCCCCAATCACAGTGCTCACGAACCAACCCTCGGCCCCGGCACCGTTGCTCACAAATCCGCAGCTTGCGCCCCCGGGCCCTCTCCCTGCCGGCGGCATCCCCGGTGTTCCCCCCGGCCCCCGTTTCGGAGGCACCAGCCAGCTTGCTTCTGCCCCGCCGATGGCCTCGGCGGGTCTGCCCGCCGGCACCCCAGGCCTGCTCCAGTGGGGCCCGTTTCACCTCTACCCTCACTTCCTGTACCAGCTTTCCTATGGCAATAGCCTTGAACCGCTCCCCGGCGAACAGGTCAATTCCTTCATCAACCAGTTTTCTCCCGGGATTCTGGTCCAGATCGGCAATCATTGGTCTCTCGATTATACGCCAACCCTCCGTTACTATTCGGATCCCCACTTGCAAGATGGCACCGACCAGTCCGTCACTCTCACGGGCGCCACAACGTACGACGATTGGACCTTTGGCCTGTCCCAAAGCTACGTCTCCTCCTCGCAGCCGCTCATCGAAACCGCGGCCCAACTCAGCCAGGAAACCTACGCGACATCCTTGAGCGCCTCGCGTCAACTGGGCAGCAAGCTCTCATTTGATCTCAACCTCAGCCAATACTTCCTGTACATCGATCAGCCAATCGCCTTCGAGGCGCTCACCGATTACCGGACCTGGTCCACCATGGACTGGCTCAATTACGCCTTTTGGCCCAAGTTCAGCGTCGGCATCGGCGCCGGGTTTACGTACAACAACCTGAGCGTCGGGCCGGACATGACTTCCGAGCAATACCAGGGGCGCATCATTTGGAGCGTGGGTAACAAGCTCAGCCTCGTGTTCAGTGGAGGGTTAAATGACATGCAATTCGTGGGGGTGAACACGCCGGACTTGCTCAGTCCCATTTTTTCTTTCTCGGCCCAATACCAGTTGTTTGAGCCCACCACGCTCGCGATTGGGGCCAGCAGCGCGGTAAGCCCGGCTTATTTTCAGGATCAGGTTTCGGAGAGCACGGGACTGAACGCGGGCATTACCCAACGGCTCCTTGGCCGGCTTTATCTGAACGTGAGTGGCAGTTATTCGACCAGCACCTATCAAGCCAGCACCCTCGGCCCGGCCGCATCCAACGCCAGCAACTTTGACTCGACCTCCCTCAACGTCGCCCTGAGCACCACGTTTCTTAAGCGCGCGACAGCCTCGATTTTTTATTCTGTGGATTACATTAGTTCAGGGTCTGCTTTTTATAACTACACCATCACGCAGACGGGGCTGACGTTGGGATACCGGTTTTAAGAATTTTAGAATTTTGATTTTCGATTTTAGATTCAAAACTGAAAGCTGAAAGCTGAGAGCTGAAAGCAGAAAACGGAAAAAACCAACCGCTTGAATTTTTAATTTCTGATTTCAGCTTTCAGTTTTCCGCTTTTGTTAGTTAATTTCAGCCTTCAGCTTTCAGTTTTTCTGCTTTGTCTTATGATCCTCTTGCTCGGCGCCACCACCTACGTCGGGCAGGGCTTTGCCAGGGCGCTAAGGCGGCGTCGGGACAGCTTTATTCCGCTGTCCCAGAACGCGCTCGACTACACCC
>DASYZB010000097.1 GCA_035946615.1 Verrucomicrobiia bacterium | reverse complement strand
TTCGGAATATAGTTGCAAAGCTGGCGGACAATGGTGAATTTTGACGCGGTTGGAGTTTTTTGTTTTTTCATTTGCCTGCCGTGTGGCAGGTTTTACCAAAATTTCCAACCATTTTTTTCAACTTCCTGTGGGATGGCAGTGGGTTTTTTCTGGTTTGATTTCGTATCCTGGTGCATAGTGCGGTTTCTATAGGTCAATGTGTTTGTCTGATAGTGATGCCGACTGCTGAACAGTTTTCTTGTCTGCTGGTGGACGATGACATCGGTTTTGCCTCGATGCTGGCAAAACTCGTCACCGAGGAAGGTGGAAGAGCAATGGTCTGTCACAGCCTTGAAGCGGCGCGGGCCCAGACTGCCCAGCGGTCGTTTGACGTTGTCCTCCTGGACAACTGTCTGCCCGATGGAACGGGGTACGATTTTTATGCTGAACTAGCCAGACGCGGTTCTGCCAGCGTCGTAGTGATGATCACCGGCGCACCCGAATTATCCCAGGCCGTGCAGTTAACGCGAAACGGGCTGTTCGATTATCTGACTAAACCCCTGGATGCGAGCGCGTTCTCCGCCCTGCTTCGTCGCGCCAAGCTCCGCCTCGCGCGTCCGGCGCTCCAATCCGATAGTGACACATTGCTTGGTGATTCGCCGAAGATGCGGGAACTTGTCGTCCAACTTCAGCAGGCGGCCCGGCATGCCAATGCCACGGTTTTGCTCATGGGCGAAACCGGCACTGGCAAGGACCTGGCCGCGCGTGTCCTGCATCAGCTCACTTTTGGCGCCGGGGCTTCGAGCGCGCCGTATGTGCCTTTGAACTGCGCGAATGTTCCGGCTGATATGTTCGAGGCAGAGCTTTTCGGCAGTGAAAAGGGGGCTTACACTGGGGCCGATCGGCGCCGCAGCGGTTTAGTTGAGACCGCCCAGGGCGGCACTCTTTTCCTGGATGAGGTGTCGGAAATTCCGCTTGGTCTCCAATCCAAATTACTGAGATTTCTTGAGGCTCACGAGTACCGCCCGCTGGGTGGGACGACTCTTTGCCAATTCAAGGGCCGGGTGGTAACCGCCACCAATCGCTCGCTGGCAGACGAAGTGCGCGCCGGCCGGTTTCGTGAGGACCTGATGTACCGGCTGGATGTCTTCAGGATTCGGATGCCGCCATTACGAGAACACCTTTCGGACCTGGAGGGGATAGCCAAGGCACTGTTGAGCCACCTCTGTGAGAAGTATCAGCGCCCACAACCTTCATTAAAAGCCCAAGACCTTCAGGCCCTGAGAGGGCATACCTTTCCAGGGAACATCCGTGAGTTGCGCAATCTGCTTGAGCGTTCGCTGTTGCGAACGGACCCAGCTATGCACGAGCTTTCGATGGACTTGGAGTGGCTCCGTGGGCCTGGGATAGCCGCGCCAGGGAGTGGCCGCGCCGCCGCATTCGTGAATTCAACACCAGCCCACCGTTCCCTCACCCCCTTGGAGCAACAGGAATATGAGCTGATAGCCCAAACCATGGCCAGCGAGAACGGAGGCATTCGCCGGGCCGCGGCCCGGCTGGGGCTGACCCACCAGGCATTGTTGCGCCGGCTTGAGAAATGGCCCGAGTTGCGGCAAGCGGCAAGCTCTTCGCAATGACATTTCGGCTCAAGCTCCTTTTGGCGATGATGGTCCTTGTGGTGGGGGTTACGGCTACAACCCTGCTCATTACAGAGAACCTGGTCAGCCTTTCTTACGAACACCATTTTCAGCAATCGTTTCGATTTCAGGTGGATTCCTTTCTGCAACAGCGCGAAGCCCGTTTGGAACCGATAAAGGAGCGGGTATCTGCCGCCGCTGCGAGCACCCGCGTATTCGCTGCCATGGAAAATGCCGGCCAGGGCCAGCCGGACCAGGGGGATATAGATGACCTTTACCAGAATGGCCTGGATCAACTTTCAGACGTAATGGCCGCTATGCCCGGCCCCCACACGAATGGGACGAGGGGTTTCTATTTTTTTCTCAACAGCAAGGCTGGTCTCCTGTACCCGGGCGCCCAGGTCAAACTGCCATTCTCTCTAGAGGGGTTAAGGCGCATTGCTCAGCAGGTGGAAGCTGTCGGGGCGTTGGCAGGCAACGGAAGTCAGGCGCAAGTAGGCTACCTGGCGCCCGAGAACGATCTCGGCAAGAAAGCTATTCGTGAGATGGTGTTCACTCCTATAGTGGACCAGGTAGAGCGCCAAAAATTGGGTGTTTTAGGGGTGGGTTTCCCGCTTCCTGGCGCGGGCCACAACAACCCAATTTTGAGTGCTATCTGGCTGGATGATCGGTTGTACTCCTCGTCTATTCCGAGCAACGTTTTGGACCGTGTGGAGCGAGCGGTCGGCGCAGAACTTCGCACGGGAACCGGTCCGCAGCGCGAATTCACAATCCGCGTGGGAGATGCCCCGCATCAAGTTTATTGCCAGGCGCTCAGCACCGGAGCCGGTTTCCCGCCAGCTTACCAGGTCTGTCTGTATTCGCTGGCTGACGCGGCCGCTGAGAAGCAACGTTTTACCCGCAAGATTCTCATCTCCGGCATCATTGCGTCTCTTTGCGCCCTGATGCTGAGCTGGCTCATTTCCCGAAGTTTGGCAGTGCCCATCAGGGAACTGGTGACGGGGACCACCGAAATCGAGGGTGGCAATTATGCGGCTAAGGTGCGGGTGCGCGGTCATGATGAACTCGGGAGACTGGGGCACGCGTTCAATGCCATGGCCGAGCGCATTCGGGTCTCGCATACGGCATTGGAGGAGCGTATCGCGGAGCGAACCCATGAATTAGAGGAGCGCAAACGCGCCGAAGCGGCCTTGCGCAGCAGTGAGGCGAGTCTGCGTGAGGCCCAACGCATTGCCCGTCTGGGCAATTGGGAGTGGAATGTTCCGTCCAATGAATTGCACTGGTCGGCAGAGGTTTACTCGATTTTCGGCCTAACTGCGCAGGAGTTCGACCCCACGTATGAAGCTTTCCTGGAGCGGGTCCATCCGGCAGACCGGGAAAAGGTTGACCTAGCCGTACGCCGTTCCCTTAAGGCTGGGGAACAGTACAGCATTGAGCATCGGATAATCCTTCCCAATGGCGAGGCTCGAATCGTGCGGGAGCAGGCCGAAGTTTTCCACGATGTGACCGGCAGCGCCACACGGATGGTGGGAACGGTGCAGGACGTGACGGAGCAGAAGCGAATTGAGGCGGAGTTTCTTCGCGCACAGCGCATGGACGGCATCGGCGCCATTGCAGGAGGCATGGCACACGACCTCAATAATGCGCTTTCGCCAATTCTGATGGGCATTCAGCTCATTCGCAACAAGGTCTCGGAACCCGATATTTGCCAAATGCTTTCTGTGATGGAAACCAACACCCATCGCAGCGCGGACATGGTCCGCCAGGTGCTGACCTTCGCCCGAGGCCGCGACGGTGAGCGCGAGATTTTGGAAGTTGGCCGGCTCATCGGAGAGATGGAGAACATCCTGCGGCAAACAATGCCTAAGGCCATTACGGTTCAAGCTTTGGTTCCTTCCGATCTGTGGCCCGTTCTGGGCAATGCCACCCAACTGCACCAGGCTCTTCTGAACCTTTGCGTCAATGCAAGAGACGCGATGCCAAAGGGCGGCCAACTCACTCTGGCGGCGGATAACGTCAAACTCGGCCCTGAGGACACGACGGAGATTCCGGGCTCGCGTCCTGGGCCATTTGTGATGTTGTTGGTCTCCGACACCGGCACAGGCATCCCTTCCGAGTCATTGCCTAAAATCTTCGATGCTTTTTTTACGACGAAGGCCCCAGGTAAAGGGACTGGCCTTGGACTATCGACGATCGCGCGGATCGTGCGCAATCATGAGGGCTTTATCAGCGTAAAAAGCGAGGTCGGCACAGGCACGACTTTCGAGATTTATCTGCCGCGCGCCGAACCAGTGGCCGCCAGCCGAGAGGCCACGCTGCCGGAATCATCCACCATGAAATCCGGTCACGGGGAATTGATCGTTTTCATTGACGACGACCGATCGGTGCGCGAAATGGTGGCTCCTACCCTTACAGAACAAGGCTATCGAGTTCTAACCGCCGCCAACGGCGCGGAGGGTCTCGCCTTACTGGCGCGACGTGAGCGGGAAGTTCGCCTGGTCCTGACCGACGTTGCGATGCCGGTGATGGATGGTCTGGAGCTGGTGGAGAAACTGCACTCCCGACTGCCAGACCTACCGGTGGTCCTTATGAGCGGTACCTTTGATAGCAGCAAGGACCGACTGCCGGCTGGGGCTGCCAGGTTTCTCACAAAACCATTCCGCCTCGAGCAACTTTTGAATGTCGTCGCGGATTCGTTGCGCGCCAATCGCGTCGAACATGATAACGCTTCATCCCCGGCGGGTTCTGAGCCGTCCACTTTCGCGTGAGACATTGCTAATTCGAGTCCGTCCTTTCTTCCGCGGTGCCCCAGCGAGTGATCTGGGCCGGCCAGCCAATCCGGTCCGCTAATGGACCGCCGGCCATGTTTTGGTCCGAAACCGGTTCGCTTCCAAACCTGCGCTGTTTCCAAAGGGCAATATTTCCGCCGCAAATGCCGGGTACAAGAGCTGGCATTGTGGTTGCTTGCAAGCCTCATAACGCAAACGGCATGCCGAGCAGGTATGGGCAAAAACGGCGAGTTGCAAGCGACGACCGCGCTCGCGCAAGCGGAGGACACTTAAATGGAAACAGAGCATTTGAGCCAAGAAAGCAGCAGCACCAGGAGTCTGAATTTTGAAGATATAGTGGAGCGGTACTATCGGTCTCTTTACCGGTTCGCATTTAGTCTCACTCGTTCAGAAGCCGACGCTTGCGATTTGACGCAGCACACCTTTTATAAATGGGCGGCTAAAGGTCAGCAGTTGCGGGATATATCCAAGGTCAGGGCTTGGCTCTACACGACCTTGCACCGAGCCTTCTTGCAGGCAAAGCGCAAAGAAACCCGCTTCCCCCAGTGCGAACTGGATGAGATTGATCCCGAATTGGCATGGATTTCAGTTCAGGAAGCCAGCCATTCAGACGCTGCCAGTGTGCTGGGCGCTATGGCGAAAATCGATGAAACCTTTCGCGCACCATTGGCGCTCTTCTATTTGGAAGATTGTCCGCATAAGGAGATAGCCCGGATTTTGAATATTCCACTGGGAACGGTCAAATCCAGAGTTGCTCGTGGCATTGCCAAGCTGCAGAAAATCCTGGTGCCTATGACGGCTGCAGGCAGCCGGTAGGTGCGGGTGCGGGCGCCGCTGCTTTTTGGGGAACCAATTCCTCACTGGGGCTTCTTACTCTTTGGCGAACCTGGAACTGGCCTCCAAAAAAGGAAAAACAAAGTTATGAACGACGCAAAACAAACAAAAGAGTCATTACCTAATAGGTTCCCGATGCGGGACAAGAAGAACACCCACAAGCCTGGCAGCGCTTTGCGAGGCTCCTTTAGCCGGCGTTCCTTTTTGCAAAAGGGACTGGTTGCCGGCGCTGGCGCAGCAGCGGTGGGTCTTTTGCCCAACAAGGCCCAAGCGAGGGGCGGGCTCACACCGGGAGACGCGGCCATCCTGCGATTCCTGGCTGCGGCAGAAATCCTGGAGACTGATGCATGGCAACAATATAACGAGTTGGGCGGCGTCCAGGACAGCGAAGTTCCGGGCGGAAGCGGAAATGCGGCTTACACGGCTGCGCTGCAAGTTCTGGATTCTGACATGCCCCAGTACGTTCACGACAATACGGAGGACGAATTCACCCATTTCGAGTTCATCAATGCCTACCTCGCTGCACATGGAATGAAACCGGCCGATCTGGACCCGTTTCGCACGTTGCCGAGCAGCACGGCGACGGGCGCGCAGCAAATCGGCCGGCTAACCAACCTCATGCAATTGAGCGTGGACACCAGTTGGTGGACTCGCTACCGAAGCAGCACCAAGAACCCAGACTTCGGCGATGCCTTTCCTCAGGCTGTTCCGGGGCTGATGGCAGGCGAGTTTCCCGCCATTCCAAGGTCCGACGCGGATTTAAGCGATGCAATCCACCTCCAGGCGATTGCCAATACGGCGGGCTTTCACTTCGCCATGATCGAACAGGGTGGCACCAGCCTTTACCCGTCACTTGCGCAACGAGTCACCCATACTGAGGTGCTGCGCATTCTGTTGAGCATTGGCCCCACTGAGGCCATGCATTTCCAGACCTGGCATGATAAAGCGGGCAACGCTCCGCCGCTGACCGACCCCACTAACGGGCTGGTTTTCCCTGATTTGAATTCACCTCCATTCGGAGGCGAGGAGTTCTCGACAAACCTAATCATGCCTGAGCCGACCATATTCCTGGACCGGAAGTTCCCAATCTGCTCGATTGTGCGCCCAACCGAAACCAAAGGGGCTGCGATGGGCGTAGTCAAGTTTCTGACGGACACCGGGCTGTTCCGTGGACAATCGGCTGAGTTTTTTGCAGTGCTCATCCAGCTAGCCAAAGCAGCAGATGCCGCAAGGCTCAACGAGAACAAAGAGGATTGAAGCCGACAGAACGCTGTTAGCAGGGCGGGAGCTGCTCTGATTGGGCCTCCCGCCCAGGAGATTGTGGCCCCTAGTGTTGCTAATCGCCATTTCTTGACACGGCCAGCCGCCTCTGCGCAGCATCCCGCCATGAGCCGCCGGGCCAAAAACCGATTCTCCATTCACCCGCGGAAGGCCAGATTGTCAGGGGGATTTTAACGTGAGAGGCGTCATTGGCTTCGAGGCCAGCCAAATTTGGGGAACCAAAAGCGTTTTTGAGCATCTCAGATGAAAGGGGTTGAGCAGGCGCCCATCCCCTCAATACAGCGATGTATCTTATGAAACCAAAGCAGCCGATGCGAAGTCCGTTTCTGTTGGGGTTATTTCTGGTCATTCAAGCGGCCTGTAATCCCGCAAACCTCCAAGCCGCCGTCGCCAACGTCAGCGTGGTGGATTTCGCGTTTTCCCCGACGAGCGTAACGATCAACGTCAACGATCAGGTGAAATGGAACTTCAGCTCGGCCAACCAGGCGCCCCACACCAGCACAAGCGATACGGGGTTATGGGACTCCGGCATCGAGGGGGCGGGGGCGAGTTTCACCCACACGTTCACTTCGGGCGGCAGTTTTCCATACCATTGCACAGTCCACCCCTTTATGACGGCATCGGTTACCGTCCAGGCGGTGGCGACCAATGTGCCGCCGACTGTCTCGATCACCGCGCCGGCGAATAATACGACGTTCGCAGCCCCCTGGACCGGCGCCATCCAAGCCACTGCTTCGGATTCGGATGATACCGTCAGCAGAGTCGCCTTTTACGACGGAACATCGCTGCTGGGAACCGTGGCTAATCCACCAACCAACTTGAGCTTTGGGGTGACCAATATGCCCGCCGGAGACCACAATCTGAAGGCTGTCGCCACCGATAGCAGGGGAGCGACAAACACCTCGACGGTTGTCACTATTCACGTGCTCACACCCGGACCCATCACGCTCAGTTCACCGGCCCGCCTCTCCTCGACCACTTTTCAATTCAGTTATACGGCCACGCCCGGGCTGAGCTATATGATCCGGCGCTCGGCGGAGTTGCCCCTCTTTAGCTCCATTGCGACCAATACCCCATCAAGCAGTCCCGTGCAGTTTATCGATAACAATGCCACCGGTGCGTTGAGTTTTTATTCTATAACCCTGGCGCCGAACCCTTGAGAGTTCTGAAACCAGCGCGCCTTCGCAGAGCGTTACGGCTCGCTATTGCTGGCCTGTTGCTCGCCTTTTTACAAGACGGCTGGGGGCAATCTGTGGCCGGCACCGCAACAAAAGAACCGGCACTCCGCACTTTTACAAGCCAGGGAATTATCAAGGCAGTTGAGGAAGATGGCCGCATGCTGGTCATCGCTCACGAGGCAATCGCAGGCTATATGGGTGCTATGACGATGCCGTTTAAGGTCAAGAACCCGGATGAATTGGCCGGCCTCGGGCCGGGCGATCTGGTCTCCTTCAGGCTTTCTGTGACCGAGACCAAGAGCTGGATTGATCGAATCGCGAAAGTAAGCACCGCCTCCGGCCAATCCGCAGCCAATCAACGGCCGGAGACCACGCGCCCTGCTCCGCCCCGGTCCCGCCATCCGCTGCTGAGCTATGCCTTCACCAATGAACTCGGCCAACCTGTCCGGCTCGGCGATTTCCACGGACAAGCCCTCGGCATCACTTTCTTTTTTACCCGCTGTCCTATCCCCGATTTTTGCCCGCGTCTGTCCAAAAACTTCGCCGAAGCATGCGCGAAGTTAGAGAGCCTCCCGAATGCACCCACGAATTGGCATTTTCTTTCAATTACCTTTGATCCGGAATTCGATACCCCGCCGGTGCTCAAGGCCTACGGTCAGACCTACCATTATGACCCGCAGCATTGGAACTTTCTGACCGGGCCGGTCGATAAGATTCGTGAGTTGGCGAGCTTATCGAACGTGACGTTCGAGAAGGACAACGGTTTGTTTAATCACAATTTCCGCACACTAATCATCGACGCCGAGGGACATCTGCAAATGGTATTCCCGATGGGAGGCAACCTGACTGGAGACATCGTCAGCGAGATGCTCAAGGCGGCGAGGGTGACAAACCGGCCTTCATGAACGCGGGGCGCCTCATCGCGGCGGGGATGCTGCTGGCTTTGGGCGGCGCAGCCACGCTGGTCCTGAACTCGTGCTCGACCACCCCGCTGGCGCTCCAGAGCGCGCCCGAAATTCCTGGAGCGACGTTTGTGGGCGACGGCGTTTGCGCAGAGTGCCACACCAACATCGCCCGGGTATTTCCCACCAGCGCCCACGCCCGAATTCGGCTTGAAGACCCGCGCGCCATCGGCCAGACCGGGTGCGAGTCCTGCCACGGCCCGGGGAGCTTGCATGTCGCAACCGGGGGTGGCCGAGGCAAATTCATTGTCAACCCGGGCAACAATCCGGCTGCCTGTTTCGAGTGCCACCGCTCGACGGAAGCAGAGTTTCATCTGCCCCAACATCACCCGCTGCTCGAAGGTCATGTAAGTTGCTCCCAATGCCATGACCCCCATGGGCTGGACATCCTCAAACCCGCAGGGGGCCTGGCGATGGCGCGCCTGAACGAAACCTGCGCCCCTTGCCACCGGGAACAAACGCGCCCGTTTGTCTTCGAGCACCCGGCTCTGCGGGAAGGCTGCACGGTGTGCCACGAGCCGCATGGGTCGATTAACCCTAAGTTGCTCGTGCAACGGGATGTCAACCTCTGCCTGAGGTGCCACGCCCAGGCGCAAGGACCCGGAGTTGCTCCCGGCCATGTTTTCATTGGCAACATCGACCATACCTCATTTATCCGGATGGGCACTTGCTGGGCCTCGGGCTGCCACACAGCGGTGCATGGATCAAACGTCGATATCCGCTTGAGATATTAATGAGCATGGGCTTCATCAGATGGGGCGTCCTGCTGGCCCCCGCGGCGCTGGCCTGTTTGCCGGGCGCATCGCTCGCTGCCACCGAGATGGACCCCAGCAAGTTGCCTCCCCCGGCCTCTAAGACGGTCGATTTCACGCGCGATATCCAGCCGCTCCTTCAAGCCCACTGCCTCAAGTGCCATTCAGACGAAAAACCCAAGAGCAGTTTCCGCCTGACTTCCCGCCAGAACGCCCTCAAAGGGGGTGAACATCGCATTGACCTCATTCCAGGCAAAAGCGGCAAAAGTCCGCTCGTTTATTACGTGGCCCGCCTGGTGCCCGATATGGAGATGCCGCCCGATGGCCGCGGCACACCGCTGACTTCCAACCAGGTCGCCCTGGTGCGGGCGTGGATCGATCAGGGTTTGGCATGGGGGCCTATCACAAATGCCCCGCCCATCGAGGTGGCGTTAACACCGGTTGTGGGCGGAACGGCCGTGCGCGGCGATGCCAGGAAATTTCGTGAGCTGTACTGGCAGCACGAGAGCTGGAACCGCGGTCTGGAAGATTTCCATATGGAGGAAAAGCCCGGACCGAACTCAAAAATAACCAGCGCCGGGCATATCTTACGCGATGATTACAAACTAACGCTGTCAGCGGAGAAGAACGACCTGGGCTTCGCCAACTTTGGCTGGGAACAATTCCGGAAATATTACGACAACCTGGGCGGCTATTCCCCTTTGTTCTCGCCGCCGGCATTCGAGTTGAATCGTGATTTGCAATTGGATGTGGGGCGGGCCTGGACGGAGTTTGGCCTCACCCTGCCGGGCTTGCCGAGGGTCGTGCTGGGTTACGAGTATGACTACCGCGACGGGACCGATGCCACTTTGCAATGGGGTCCGGTGAGCAACGGGGTGGACGCGCGCAATATTTATCCCGGGTTCAAGCAACTCTCGGAGCAGGTGCACGTATTAAAACTGGATGCGGATTACGAAGCAGGCGGCGTGCTCATCAGCGACAGTTTCCGCGGTGAATGGTACAAGCTGAATTCAGAAGAGTTGAATGATAGCGGGTTCACGAATTCCCCGGGAAACCCCGCCATGGCCCTTACCAGCGCCAATGAAAGACAAACCTATTTCGAAGGGGCGAATACGCTTCACTTGGAAAAGCAGTTTACCAAATGGCTCTTTGGCGCCGGTGGGTATCTCTACAGCAAACTCAATGCAGATGGCTCGATGGATGTCCAAAACGACAACGCCGCCTTGCTCAATAATCCCGGGGGCGCTTTCTCGGGTTTTCCTGGCTGGCAAATCCAGCCCATCGAACTCGAACGCGAGTCGCACGTGTTCAGTTTAAGCAGCCTCTTAGGCCCTTGCGAGGGCCTGAGCATTACGCTGGCGGTTCAGAATGAATGGACCCGGCAAAATGGCCTGGATACCGGCACGAGCACTTTAGCCTCCGCCCTGCTGGGAACAAATATCCTCGCCTTGGGTTACGAAACCAACTTGGCTAACCTGGACCAGAGAACCTTCAGCCAGGAGCTTGGGATTCGATTTACTAAAATCCCGTTTACGACTTTGTTCGCCGAAGCGCGCTTTCAAGAGAATGACTTGGGCCGTTATGAGAGCACCGATGGCGGCCTTACTCCGTTTCTTCTCTATGCTGATGAGGCAAACCACCAGGAGGACCTGCGGGCGGGTTTTAACACCTCACCCTGGCGCCGGCTCTCCTTGAGCGGCCAGGTGCAGCGCTATGATGATAACACCGTTTACAACAACATCGAACAAAGGGTCATCTTGAATGAAGGCTATCCTGGGTTCATTCGCCGGCGCGACTTGATTTCCAACAAAGCGGAAGGGAAACTGGGTTACCAGGCCGCCACATGGCTCAAAACCACGCTGTCCTACCAGTACCTTGCGAACGATTACCACACTTATACCGCGCCGGTAGCGCTCGGGCTCTTTCCTCCCGTCTCAGGCGTTTCTCCCGGCGGGGCGGTGGCGCCGGCCACATACGATGCGCACATCGCCAGCTTCAATGCCACCCTGACGCCCTGGCGCCGGCTCTTCCTCTCGACAACCTTTAGTTATCAAAACGCCCGCACCGTTACGGGGGTGATAGGCAGCCCATCGGTCGTGCCTTATGCGGGCAATATTTATCAGGCGATTGTCAGCGGGAATTATGCGCTGAACGAGAGCACGGACTTAATCCTGACCTATAGCTTCGCTTTTGCGGATTTTACCCAGGCGCCGGACAGCCTCCCGCTCGGGATTAAGTACCATCAGCATACGCTGGAGGCGGGTATCCAGCACCGGCTCGCCAAGAACACCACCGTGGGTTTGCAATACCAGTTCTATCATTATGACGAGCCCAGCAGCGGCGGCGTGGATAATTTCAATGCCCAGGGTCTGTTTGCCACCCTGGCTTGCCGCCTGCCATGAAACTCCTCCGCCTCATCCTTGCGGCCTCGAGGCATTGCTTTTAACCTCATGGCATGTCGAACACTCTGCCAGACCAGCCTCCGCCACCACCCAAGCCTCGTTACACCTGGCCGTGGTTCGTCCTGGCAGCGGTTCTGCTCGGGTTCATCCTTGCCATCCTGTGGTTGAGTAAGGAAGTCGAGCGAACACGCCGCCTTCGACAATGGAACCAACCTCCCGCGGCCGGAACGAATGGAAAAGGATGACAGACTTCAAAGATCGAAACGCCCAATTGCCGACCGCCGCTTTCCCGCTCGCGCCGCTGAGCGCTCGACCCGGTTGGACGGATGAGGCGAACCGCGCCGGTTTCAGCCCTTGACGATTGAAACGCTTCCATCGCGGCTCACATGCCCCACGAATGGCGGCGACACCGTTGCGCAAAGTTTCCTCATCGCTGGCAGTGCGTTGACGAGAATCCGACCGATTTCCACACCGCTCAAATCGCCTCGCGCCGTCAGCACGAAGGCGCGGACTTTGGCCGTCATTAGCGCGTCCGTCTCGACTGCGCAGTAACGGAGACGCTTGTCTTTGGTGAGCACGACCCAGCCGCGCTTGCCTGCGTTGGCGAGCCACGCTCGGTCTTGTGCATCCTGTGGGAAATGATCGTCATGAATCTCGACTTGCGCGCCAGCGGCGCGGAGGGCGGCCAAGAGAGCGGTCAATGAAAAAGACCAGTGGCTCAGGCGGCGAGGGCAAGTTCAACCCGGACTGCTTCTTCGACGTGTCCGCGTTCGCAGTCATAATCCTGGGCCAGTTCGTCAATGGATTCGCCCGCTTTGTAACGTTCCGCGACGCTGCTCGTCGCAATGCCTCTCCGCGCTATCGCGGGGCGACCGAAGGAAACATAAGGGTCAATGACGATGATCCTCGGCTCATCAGCCTCACGCTTGCGGGTGAACGGATAGAGGCGGACGGCCAGCCCCCCCGCGTCGTGCTCCACGCGGCGCAAGTGAGCGGCGAGCATTTCCTTCATGGCCAACTGGCCCGCTTGCGAAACCGCGATCAGCTTCTCGAAGCAGGACAGGAACAAATCCACGCCATCGGTTTGAAACCTGTGGTCCGCCAGGGGATGCGGGACGCGAAAATGACGGTTCACATAGTCGAGCGCGGCGCGAACCTTGAGCAACGGAATATCATGCTCGCGGCGAATGGCGTCCAGGATGTGCGCCTCCACCAAGTTGACGAACGAAAGCGAAGCCAGGTTCGAGTCGGGGAGTTCGATTAACGGCTTGAAAAAGCGCCGGCCACGTCCGGTCGGGTAATAGCGGCCACGCACCCACGAGCGCAACGTCGCCACGGGGATGCGCAGATAATGCGCCGCCTCGCCGATGCTGTAGGCGGGCATTTCACGCGGGTCGTTGGGCTTCATTTGGCTCATGTGCGGTTTGAACGGCGCTCTGTTTTTCTATCGTGTTTGCAGGAACAATACGTGCTGCGCTGGTTGCGGGAAAGATTTATTCCATTCCGAACCCTTCCGGGACAGCCGAATGAAAACGATACATGAAGAAGCTTGACCGGGATCGCACGGTTGCCAAGTGGACAGAGAATCACGGCCTTGCGATTCAGTACGTCACGGAACCAGGCAATGTGCGGGGCTATCACCCAGACTTTTTGCTCGAACGAATCAGCGGAGGCAAAGAACTTCACGAAATCAAAGGTGGTCACTACCTCAACAACTCAGACACGATCCGCAAACATGAGGCGGCAAAGAATTGGTGCAGGAAACGTGGGATGAGTTTTCTGGTGGTGACGAAACAGGCGTGAGTTTCTGGTAATCCGCCTCCATCCCACATGAAAAATGTGGCCGTGCGCGGGAATCCTAAGGCCAGGTCCCCGGAGTCTGGCCATGAGTCAATTTAGGAGCGCGGCCGGATGAGGCGAGCAAAAAATTGACGCGGCGACCGGCGACACCGGCGACCCACAATCGAGCTTCCGATTCTCGCGCGCGACCCCGCGCGATTGCGCACAGAACCGGACGGATGGACCCGGCCCAATTCTGGCAGACCCATAGCCGGCGGCAACTTAGAGCAAATCAGCGAACTCCGGGAATGGCTTCGTTGTGTTTTGCCAAACTATGAAGATATCCTTGAATGGCGTCCCGAATGTTGACTACGGCTTCGTCGCGGGTTTTCCCTTGAGAAATGCAACCCGGCAACACGGGGCATTCGGCCACAAAAATACCATCTTCATCGGGTTCGATCAGAACACGCCCGGATCCTTAGTGAACTGGTGCTGCGGGCGCGGCGAGGGGGAGCAGGATCAAACGATGTTCTGATTCCATGGGTAGGGATCAGGAGCGCTACTGAATGGGGCAGTACCAAGTAGGCCGTAGGCCGGATTGGGTCTTTTGGGGGTGTTTCGCCG
>DASYZB010000096.1 GCA_035946615.1 Verrucomicrobiia bacterium | reverse complement strand
CATCCGAACTGAATCAAACCAAATCTCACCAAATGTAACTGCAACCCGCGGCGGTCCCGATAGCCCAACCGTCCTCTTCCTCCGTGCCCCCGTGGTTTAGTCCCCTCCTGTTCAGTCTTCCCACCGACCCGCCCACCGGTCGCCGGTTGCGCCAAATTGCACTTCGCTCATTTTGCCCCACCCCTTCCGTTGTCTATCGGCCATTGGTTATTGGCCATTGCCTTCCCCCAGTCTGCTCTTCCCCAAAAAACCGGAGTCAACCGGAGCCAACCGGAGTCAACCGGAGCTATCTCAGTTTCCTTCACCTTCCCCAGCTGACTGCTCCTCCATATCGCTAGATAAACGGTAAATAACGGTAACTAACGCTATTTTCCAATACTTCAGTTTCCCTGCTGTCCCTCCTTTCCGTGCTGTTCATTTTTCAACACAAAGTAAGAGAGAGCGACTGCAAGAACCCCCTTCGTTCTTTCTCCGTACCTCCGTGCCTGTGGTTTGTCTCCCCCCCGACTTTCTTCTTTCTTTGCGTTCCTTCGCGGCAACCTCCGCCGCACGGGTTGTAACAGAACTGTAACGTTCTTGACGCGAAACCGTAGCACAATCCGGCCAAATGGCTGTACGGTACATGCAATTCGAAGCTAAAGGGTCAAAATAGATGAAAAAACTCAGTCTGATGGTTTTGGCAGCCGGGCTGGTGTGCGGGCAACCAGGCGCGCGGGCGCAGATGCTCATCAACGGGGCGGGGGCAACCTTTCCCAATCCGCTCTATTCGAAATGGTTCGACGAGTACGTCAAAGTCGATCCATCGGTCCGGTTTAATTATCAATCCATCGGCTCAGGGGGGGGCCAGAAGCAAATCCTCGAACAAACCGTTGATTTTGGCGCCTCGGATGGCCCGATGAGCGATGAGAACCTTGCCAAAGCCCCTGGAAAGATTCTTCATATCCCCACGGTCGCCGGCGCCGTGGTCGTCACCTACAACCTGCCGGGCCAGCCAACCCTCAAATTGGATGGACCGCTCATTGCAGACATTTTTCAAGGCAAAATAACCACCTGGAAGGACCCTCGAATTAAGAGCCTCAATCCGGCGGTCAATTTACCCGATATGGACCTTATCGTCGTCCATCGTTCGGATGGCAGCGGCACGACTTACATCTTTACCGATTACTTGAGCAGCGTGAGCAAAGATTGGGAAACCCATGTCGGACGCAATACCTCGGTCAAATGGCCCACCGGGCTCGGGGCCAAAGGCAACGAGGGCGTAGCCGGCCAGGTCAAACAGTTGCCGGGCACGATTGGCTATGTGGAACTGGCTTATGCCCACCAGAATAAACTCCCTTTCGCCTTGCTCAAAAACGCCTCCGGCAATTTCATTGCGCCCTCGTTGGAAAGTGTCACCGAGGCGCTCGCAACGGCTAAAATCCCCGACGACTTCCGCTTTTCAATGGTCAACCCGCCGGGGGCGAAGGCCTATCCCATCGCTGGGGCGACCTGGCTGCTGGTCTATCAACAACAGAAGGACCCGATTAGGGGCAAGAAGCTGGTCGAGTTTCTCCAGTGGGCCATGCGCAAGGGAGAAGCCATGGCTGCAGCGCTCGATTACGCGCCGCTGCCGGAGGGGTTGAAAGCCCGGGTGCTCCAGCGCATCGCGACAATCAAATACTAATGAACCTCGCGACTGATACCCGATTATTTACCAAACCCCAAACCGTGCCGGGCCGCGCCTTGGGCGACCAGTCCTTTAAGTGGCTGACGCTCCTGATGGCACTATCGATATTCGTGCTGATTGGGCTCATCGGCTACGAGCTGGCCCACGGCTCGCAGCTCGCTATCCGAAAGTTCGGCTGGCGCTTTATTGCCAGTTCCAATTGGGACCCGGTAAGCGAACAATTCGGCGCGCTACCGTTTATTTTCGGGACGCTGGTTTCCTCGGCGGTTGCCTTGTTGATCGCAGTGCCGCTGAGCATCGCCACAGCCGTTTACCTTACCGAAGTAGCGCCGCCATGGGCTCGCCAGGTGCTGAGGCTCTTTATCGAACTGCTCGCCGCAGTGCCCAGCGTGATCCTGGGCTTGTGGGGCATTTTTGTCATGGTGCCCTGGTGCCGGACGCATCTGTTTGCCTGGCTGCGTCACACGCTGGGTTTTCTGCCTCTGTTCCAGGGGCCAATTTACGGGGTCAGCATGCTGGCGGGCGGGATTATTATTGCCATCATGATCCTGCCCATTATCACCTCGGTTTCGAGCGAAATCCTGCGGGCCGTCCCAGGCCTCCAGCGCGAAGCGGCTTATGCCCTCGGCGCCACGCCCTGGGAAGTCACCAGGATTGCCGTGTTGAGCTACGCCAAAAAGGGACTCTTTGGCGCAATCATTCTGGGCCTGGGCCGCGCGCTAGGTGAAACCATGGCGGTCACCATGGTCATCGGCAACCGCCCCGAAATTGCTGCATCCCTCTTCGCACCGGGCTACACGCTGGCCAGCGTGGTAGCCAACGAGTTCACCGAGGCCACGACGGACATGTATCTCAGCGCCCTGTTCGAAATCGGCCTGGTGTTGCTCGGGGTAACAGTGCTCGTCAACGCCCTCGCCCAGGTCCTGCTAAAAACCTTTGCCGGCCCCTCGCTCCGGCAGCAACCATGAACCCCAAATCCATGAAAGGCACCTCGTTCCACGCGTGGCGCAAGTTCAAAAACGCCTGCATGCAGGCCATCACTTGCGCCTGCGCCTTGCTGGTGGTGGCGCCTCTGGTTTTGATCTTTTTTCACGTGCTCAAATCCGGCCTCGGGTCGCTCAACCTGGGTTTTTTGACGCAACTGCCCAAGCCGGTCGGCGAATCGGGCGGCGGCATGGCCAACGCTATTGTCGGCACGTTCGAGTTGGTGGGTTTGGCCTCGTTGATTGGTGTGCCAATCGGCGTCTTGGGCGGTATCTACCTTGCCGAATACGGCGCATCGCGGTTGAACTGGTGGATTCGGTTCGGCGCCGACGTCCTCAACGGGGTGCCTTCGATTATATGGGGAATGGTAGTCTGGGCCCTGGTAGTGGTGCCAAGCCGCAGCTTTTCGGCCTGGGCGGGCGGCATGGCGTTGGGCATGATTATGATTCCACTGGTGATGCGCACCACCGAGGAGGTGGTTTTGCTGGTGCCCAGCGGTTACCGCGAGGCCGCCCTGGCGCTGGGCATCGCTCGCTGGCGCGCCGTTCTCAGCATTGTCGCCCGCACTGCCCTCAAAGGGATTATCACCGGCATCCTCCTGGCGCTGGCCCGGGTAGCCGGTGAAACGGCGCCCTTGCTGTTTACCGCGCTTGGTAATCAGTTTTGGAACCATAACCTTTCCGAGCCCGTCGCAGCCATCCCGCTCGAGATTTTTAATTATGCTAAATCCGCTTACCCGGATTGGATTCGCCAGGCCTGGGCCGGCGCCCTGGTCCTGCTCCTTTTAGTCGCCCTTGTCAACGTGAGCGTCCGCATTCTAACCCGTGACAGGTTCGCTCAACCAACCTAAGATGGCATCGAGCGACTAAAATGGACGGTACGATTATGACGACTCCAAGCGAGGAAGCTAGACCCTCCTCGGCCATGCCTCCCCGGCCAGCGCCCCCTCACCGCGGGGAAACCCCTGCGCCCAATCCTGCTATCCCGGCCATTACTACGCGCAATCTCTCCGTATTCTTTGGAAAGAACCAGGTCCTCCGGCAGGTCTCTCTGGATGTTCCCGCGCGCGCCGTCACCGCCATCATCGGGCCGAGTGGTTGCGGCAAATCGACTTTCCTGCGCTCGCTCAACCGCATGCATGAATTGGTCCCCACCGCCCGGTTGGAGGGTGAAATCCGGCTCTTTGGCCAGGACATCTATGGCCGCGAAGTCGAGCCGGTGATTGTCCGGCGCCGTGTGGGCATGGTCTTTCAGAAATCCAATCCCTTCCCCACGATGTCCATCGCCGACAATGTAACGGTTGGGCTGCGCCTCAATGGCGTGCGCAATGGGGCCATCCTGACCCAGCGCACGGAGCACGCTTTGCGGATGGCCGCCTTATGGGACGAGGTTAAGGACCGGCTCGGGGCTCCTGCGGTGAGCCTTTCGGGCGGCCAACAGCAGCGCTTGTGCATTGCCCGGGCCTTGGCGGTCCAACCCGAGGTGGTGCTCATGGATGAACCGGCTTCAGCCCTCGACCCGCTGGCGACTTCAAAAATTGAGGACTTGATTCTTGAGCTCAAAAAGGATTACACGATTATTATCGTTACGCATAACATGCAGCAGGCGGCCCGGATTTCCGATTTCACGGCGTTCTTTTATTTGGGGGAACTGATCGAATACGGGAGCACGCCGAAAATCTTCACCAACCCGGGGAAAAAACAGACCGAGGATTACGTCACCGGGCGCTTCGGCTAAGGATATATGCTGCGCTTTGACCAGGAATTGGCTGAATTGAAAAACCTGCTGCTGACGATGGCCAGCCATGCGGAATTGGCGGTCAAACAGGCTGTCGAGGCGCTCGTCAAACGCGATTACGATCTGGCTCTGCGCGTTCGGGCTGATGACACTGTCATCGATCGGTTCGAAATCGATGTCGATGAAATGTCCATTCGCCTTTTGGCCAAAGCCCCCCTTGCCAGCGACCTGCGCCTCATTGCCGTCGTCATGAAAATCTCCCAGAACCTCGAACGCGTTGGCGACGAAGCGACCAAGATTGCCAAGCGCGCGCGCGACCTGAGCCAGGAGCCTCCCTTGAAGCTCGTCATCCCCCTGCCTCAAATGGCGCAACTGGCCCTCCAATTACTTCAAAGTTCTTTGGATGCCTTTGTCAACCAGGACGCCCCCATGGCCCGGGCATTGATTCCCCGAGACAAAGAGGTCGATGCAATGAACAAAGACATCCACCGGCAGTTGGCCGATTACATGATCACAAACCCCGATAGTGTCAACCGGTGCCTGCATTGGATGGTGGCGGTTAAAAGCCTCGAACGCATCGCCGATCATGCCAAAAACGTCGCCGAGGAAGTCGTGTACCTTTGTGAAGCCGAGGACATTCGGCACTCCGGCACAGCGGCAGCGGTTCAAACCGAGAGGCAGGAATAGGCCCTCAGAGAGTCTGTAGCGCTCTCAAACTGGCGCTCTCAAACTGTCATGATTTCTTTTTCCTTGCTGCCCAGGTGCTGATCAATTTTGCCGATGTACTCGTCGGTCAGCTTTTGAAGCTCTTTCTCGGCGTGCTTGACATCATCCTCGGTGATGCCACTGTCGTGCGCGTGCTTTTTAAGCTGCTCCATGGCATCCCGTCGCACGTGGCGGATAGCCACTCGCCCGTCCTCGGCAAATTTGCGCACGATCTTGACGAATTCCTGGCGCCGCTCCTCGCTCAATTCAGGAAAGAACAAGCGAATGACGCGCCCTTGAATCGAGGGAGTGAGCCCGAGATTGCTTTTTTGGATTGCCTTTTCTATCGAGTGGAGGGAGTTGGCGTCCCAGGGCTGAATGGTTAGCGTGCGCGGTTCGGGAGTCGTAATGCCAGCCAGCTCGCGGATGCGCATTTGCGCCCCATAGACTTCCACCATGATATTCTCCACTAGCGCCGGAGAGGCCTTGCCCGTGCGGACGCCCGTAAACTCATTGACCACCACCAGTTCGGTCTTGTTCATCTTGTCTTCCGCATCCAGTAGAAAGTCGTCCAGTGCCATAGGTGAGACAGACATTAGCAAAGCCGCCAGGAGCTGTATAGGGCAATAAGACGATGAAAACCATCCGAAACGGCCTTGAATTGGTGCCTGATGAGTAGCCGTTAGTTGCCAAATAGGAGCGCTGAGCAATCAATATAATCAATTGTGTGAAAGTCACTTACAATTTACACGGATACACCAGGGCAATCCCGCTGTCGCTTTCACAGTTGACGCTGAGGATACCCCCCCCATAAGGTATTGCCCGTAACTGCCACGGAGCATGAAGCGCCGGGCAGCCATTTTTTCTATGCCAGAAGGATACTGCGTCAAGTGCAAAGCCAAAAAGGAAATCATCGATGGGGTCGAGGAAACGATGAAGAATGGGCGCAAAGCCATTAAAGGCAAATGCCCCACCTGCGGCACGGTGATGTTTAAAATCCTTGGCGGCAAAGCGGCCGCACCCCACCCCTCGTCCGCCAGCCCGGAACCGGCAAAGCCTTCCTCGGCCAAGTAAGAGTATGCCGCAGGAACTCGCCTACGTCATCATAACGCCCTATTCGTTGTACAAGTCGCGCACCGGCGGCATTCTGAGCCGGTTGATTACTCGGACTGGCCTGGAAATGGTGGGGGCGCGCATGTTTGCCCCCAGCCCCGAGTTGGTGAAGGAATACTCGGACCAGACCATCTCAGCCAATGACCCCCAGGACCGGCAAATCCAGGAGCTGATTTACAGGTACATCCTCCAGAACTTTTCAGCCGATCCCAAGTCCGGTCGGCGGCGGCGCGTTATGATGTTGCTCTTTCAGGGCGAAGACGCGGTGCGCAAGACCCGCTCGGTCGTTGGCAATATCAGCGCGGACCGGCGCGGTGGCGAGACCATCCGCGATACCTACGGCGACCTCATCATGGATGAAAACGGCCAGGTCCGTTATTTCGAGCCGGCAGTACTGGCCGCCCCAACTCCCGACGAGGCCGAAGCGAAGCTGCGAATCTGGGCCCGCTATTCCGATAAGGACGGCGGCATTCTCGAAAACGTAAACGCTTATCAGCCCAACGATAAGCCCCAGAGAACCCTGGTGCTGATTAAGCCGGAGAATTTCCGTTTTCCAACCGGGCGGCCCGGCAATATGATCGATTTTTTCTCCCGCAGCGGGTTGTTTATCATTGCAGTTAAGCTGCATCGCATGAGCGTGGCTCAGGCTGTCGATTTCTATGGACCGGTCCGTGAAGTCCTGCGGACCAAACTGAAGGATGTGGTTGGCGCAAAAGCCCGAGCAGCGATTGAAAAGGAGATGGGTCTGCGGCTCGGGCCGGAGCAGGAACAACAGCTCGGCAACGTGGTGGGCCCCGTTTTCGGCGATGCGCAGTTCGAAAATATCGTCCGGTTTATGTCCGGACGCGCCCCCTCCGAAACCACTCCTGAAGAACAGAAAAAACCGGGTACCGAGAAGTGCATTGCGCTGGTATATGAAGGAGTGGAAGCGGTGCGCAAAATCCGCGATATTCTTGGCCCCACAGACCCCTCGAAGGCCCCGCCGGGCTCTATTCGGCGCGAATTTGGCCAGACTATCATGGTCAACGCCGCCCACGCGAGCGACTCGGAAGAAAACGCTCGCCGTGAGATAGAGATTGTAAAGATGGGCGAGAATGGTTTCCGCCACATAGTCGAACAGTTCTACGGGCGCCCGGTAGAGGCTGGCCGGGGCTAATGACAGAGTCGAAGCAACGAGCCGCCATTCCTGAGTGTAGGAGACGACGTAAGGAGTCTCTCCTCTAAACGGCTTGGTGCGCCCCCAATGGGTGATCAAGAATTCGGGAAAGAGTCTCTTGGATTTGATGGCTTACGGTCCTGTCGGACCGCGCGGAACGACACTGCGCACCCAGGAATGGAATACAGAATATGGGGACTCTGGGTAGCAGTGAGGAAAGAACCTCCGCGTTGGTGCGTGAGGAAACGTCTGGTTTCCGTGTCCCCATCAGGATCACCTGAGTGCGTCGGTTGGCGCAAACGGCGGTTTTGAGCGCTCGAATGGTAAGAAGGGTATGATTAATGACTCCGACCCGATTTCGAGCTACCACCAGAACATCGCCGGCCATCGAGCCGATGAGGTCCAGCACGCTAAAGTCCTCGCCCAACGGCACCAGCACCCCACCAATCCCCTCAACGAGAAGCCAATCGCAACGAGCCTGAATGCGTCGAATGGGCTTCAGGACCTCAGACAGCGCAATTGCGCGGCTATGATTTCGCGCAGCAACCCATGGGGCGACCGGCTGGCGGAAATAGAAAGGATTGATTTCATCGAGCGTGAGTTCATTGCCCTGAAGGGAACGGAGCAGCCTGGCGTCCGCCCGGTCGCCCGAGCAAAAGGGTTTCATGGCCAAGGCCTGCCCGCCAAGGGACCGCAAATGAGCCAGGAGCAGCGATGTCAGCAAAGTCTTGCCGACCCCCGTATCTGCGCCGGTGATGAAGATGATTTTGGTTCTCAGTCCTTCCAGTAGAAGTTCAAAACCTTCACATCGTTCTGGTTCATTCGGCCGAGGATAGCTACGAAAGTGCGGTGGTAGCCGTTGATTTCCGCATCCACTGTCACCTTAAAAGTCGAACTGCGGGTGACGAAGTACATGCTGGCGGCCATGGCGGCCTGCCGGCTCAAACCGGCGCTGACCAGGGCGTCCGGAACACCGAAGCCGGGGCTGCCGACGGGCATGGCGTTGCCATCAGCGCCTGTATTGGAACGTACGACCTCCATCAAACGTTGAGCGGCCATCGCATCCCCGTTTAATAGAACCTGGAGGACGGGTTCCGAGGCGGTGTTGATGTTGACTCTGCCCGTCGAGAGGGGCGTGAAGATATCGACAAGGCCGAAAGGATAGCCGGCGGGCACATTTGGAGCGGCTGAGCGGTCAATCCGCGGCAAAAAAATTCCTGGAGCGTGGTTCGTCGAGGCAGGCCCCCAGAAGAGATCGGGCGTGACGCCCTTGATAAGCAGCAACTCGGAAAGGTCGTCGATAGGCCCGTTTTTCGCGTAATAAGGCGGGCTGAGGCTTTGGTAGTACTCGCTCTCGGCGCCTTCGACGTGAGGCTGGTCGTCGCGGTCAATCCAATCGAGAATCGAGTTGACGATGGGCGTCATCTGGCCGGCGTCCACTCCCATGCCCATGAGGCACTGCTGAAGCAGAGGCTCGTTTGCCTGGTTGATATTAATTCTGCTCTCGAGGTCGGTTATCTTCCAGGTAGCCGTTCCTTTCCTGAACGGAAGCGGATTCTGGACCTGGGCAATCGGGGCATTGGACGGCCCCAGGAACCCATGGCCCGTAGCCCAGGGTTGGTCCAAAGAGTCCCATGGCCTCTGGGGGTCGAGCAGAGAATTAGCCAGAACCCAGCGAGTGTATTCGACTGTGGAACGCCCCATCCATTCCAATTCAGTCTCGCTGCTGGTGTTGCGCGCGAGCCGTGTTTCGACCCTCATCGAATAGGCAAAGCCGCCCGCGAGGACCATCAACACGAAAACCGAAATCATCACGATGATGAGGGCGATGCCCTGTCGAGAACCATGGGCCACAGGACAGGGTGGAACACCAACCGGAGCAGCAAACCCAATCTGATGCCGGCTTGACACCTCGCAACCTCTGGAAGTGATAGGACAAAGCTTCATCGCAGCACAGGCGGATTCTGCAACGGCGGCGTATTCTGCGGGTTGCTATTTGGATTTGCGTTTTGCAAGGCGCCGGGCGGCACGCCCGGGGGTTGCATGGGCATTTGCCAGCCCGGTTGAACCGTCACAGCGGGCAGGCTGACGACCCGCGTGACCTCCTGCCCCACAATGCTGGTATGGGCGTTATCGGCCAGTTGCAGAGAGACCCGCACCATGGTCGGAAGCTGGTTGGTTTGGGGCCACTCATCGGTCCAATCCTGCAGGCGCGGGTCCCAGAATTCGGTTTTGAATTCCTTCACGTGCCTGGCCAGCACAATCGGATGTTCCTTTTCGTCGATGTCCGGGTCCATCAGGAGCGGGTTTTGCCGAAGAACCAGTTCGGAACTGTTATCGGCGCCTTGCTGGAGTGAAAAGGTCACGCGCCGCACATCAAAAGCGCCGAACTTGCCACTGCGTGGAAACGATTGGGACAAGCGCGCGACAAAGCTCAACGAGGCGTCACTCCCATTTTGTGCCACGAATCCGTAGAGGTCCTGATTGAGCGCGAAGGATTGGGCTGAGCCAAGGGATTCTTCGAGGGTTCGCGCGGCCATCCGCGCGCGTTGAACGGCTGCCGCAGCGTCCAAGCCGACCTTTGTAGCTCGTAAAATCGACGTCCAAGTCGAGTAAATGGCGGCCAGGACCATGCTCAGAATGCCCATCGCAATCAGGATTTCAACCAGCGTAAAGCCAGCGCCTCGACGGGACTTGGAAGGGGCGCCGGCGCCGCACGTGGTTTGGCCACGGGCAGCGGGGCGGCTGAATAACGCAAGAATCATGGTTGAAACGGCCTCACCCCGTACTGGCCTTTGGCGTTAGGATCATAAACCAGGATGGCGAGCGAATCGACGGGCGCCGGGGTGCCATGCCGGTTTACGGTAATATCGACTTCGAGCAGGCCATTGGTGTCATAGGGTTGCCACTGGGCGTCCCATGAGTAATCCCGATAGGCATCGCCGAAATCGCCTGAGAGCGAACCGGAGTCCTGGCGGTTGGTTTTCATGGTCTCGAAAATCTGGGCAGCGGCCATGCCGGCATCGACATCCGTGCGCTGCAAGGCCCGGGCATTGCGCAAGGTGCTGGAGACCAGGGCCAGGATGGTGAAGGTGACCATAAAAAAGATGCCGCAGGCAATCATCACCTCCAGGAGAGTAAATGCGGTGGTTCCCCGGCCTGCTTGCCCGCCGTCCCGTTTTTGTATTCGACTCATAACTTTCCCGAGCGCAGATTCTGTAGGTCCTCCTGATTGAGAACCGAGGCCAGACCGGTGGTAATCTCAAGGCTGATGCCTTCCTGCTCGTTCTTCTCTGAGCGCAGGATGAGGGTCATCTCATCACACGTGCCGTTGGGATTGAACCGCACTCGCGCCCGTTCGGCGTCCTTGTACTCAGTCAGGTTTATATCCAGCATGTCAATCGCCACCCGGTCAGAAATCTGAGCCGACAAGCCGGAACCGGAGGCTACCGGAGCAGCGTTGACGGCTACCGGGTTGTCCGCCCCATCGACCACAGGCGCGGCGTTGGTCATTCCCACGGCGGCAGCCACCTCCAGACGCCGCTCCTTGGGGAAAAAAAGCACATCGACTTCCCGTCCCTGCAAAATGGACCGTGCTCGCGCGTTGCTCAGGACCTCCTGCACGTCGCGCAGCGCCTGGACCATGGGTGCGCGATGGCGGACGTTGTAAACGAGCGGCACACCCAAGGCAAGCAGGATGCCCATGATGCCGATGACCACCATGATTTCGATGAGCGTGAACGCACCGCGCCCTTCCAACGCGCTCCGTTTCGAATCCTGGGCCGGCAGCCGGTCGCAAGACCTTTGGAGCTTGAGCAATCGCCTCATGCAGCCTACCTCGCAATATTAGCGGTGATGGCAAACATCGCCGAGAGGACGGCCAGGAGCAGGAACCCAACGCCCGCGGCCATGACAATGATCATCACCGGCTCGATCATGTTGGTCATCACCCGCAGGGCGATATTGAGTTCATTCTCATACGTATCAGCCACATTCTTCAACGCGCCGGGCACATCCCCGGTGTCCTCCCCAATCTTCACCAAATCGACCATCAATTGGGGAAAGATTTTGCTGCGCGCCAGAGGCTGGGCGATTGTCTTTCCATCGGTGACCTCCTCGCGCGTTTTGGCAATAGCCTCTTTGACGACTGAATTGGGGATGATCTGCTCGGTAATCTTGAGCGCGGTGAGCACCGGCACGCCGTTCTCCAGCAAGGTCGAGAGCGTCCGCGCGAACTGGCCGAAGATGTTCAGCTTGACCACCTTCCCAAACACGGGGGCCTTCATCTTCCATTGATCGAGCTTGCGCCGGCCCTCGGTGGTGGCCTGGAATCGCTTAAACAGAATCACCACCGCCGCGATGACAATCAGCATGAGCCACCAATAAGCGGAGAACAAATGGCTGATGCTGATGAGCATCTGGGTTATCACGGGCAACGGCACGTTAATTCCCTGAAAAATGGTCATGAACTTGGGCAGCATGTAAGTCATGAAAAAGAACATGATGCCAACACCGATAACGGTGACAAAGGCCGGGTAAATCAGGGCGGATGTAAACTTGGCCTGGACTTGGGCAAAGCGCTCGAAATGGTCGGCCATGCGGCGCAGGACCTCGACCAGGGCGCCGCTGGATTCACCGGCGCGCACCATGTTTATGTAAAGGTCGGAGAAAATGCGCGGCTGCTTGGCCATTGCATCGGACAAACTGCGCCCCTCCATGACGTCCTGGCGCAATTCGCGGCTCACATCAGCCGGAATACCGCGGGTCTCCAGATGTGTCATGCTGTTGAGGGCAACCGTCAGCGGCATGCCTGAGTGCAGCAGGTTGGCTAATTGCTGGGTGAAAGTGGCTAATTCCTGCAGCTTGGGTTTGCGTTTCTGCGTCAGAGCGGTGCGCAAGGCCGGAGGCAGCAGAGCGCGCCAATCGGTTTTCTGCCGGCCTGGCCGGTCGGGTATTGCTAGAGCAGCCCCTTTAGCCGCATCCACAGCAACAGGAAACAAGCCGAGGCGTTCGATTTGGATCAAAGCCGCCGAGCGGTCGGCGACCTCCATCATGCCTTCGACCACCTCGCCGGAACGGCGGCGCGCTTTGTAGGAAAACTGTGGCATACAAATTAGCTTCTTTTACTTAAACCACAAATTTAGCGGAAAGTTGCGTTATTCCAAGCTGCTTTTTTAAATGTCCCAATGTCCCGAGACCGCCTGTGGGTAATGCCTCAGTGACTGCGGGGTTGCCGGCTGAAGCCGGCGTTCCGGACGCGCGGAACGCCGCCTTTAGGCGGCAGCGCCCGCCGTCACTAACCGATTACGCCTGTGGCCCTGTTGCCGGTGGAGTGTGCCTGGTTTTGTGGTAATATGAGGAGTTATGCCGCTCGAGACAACACAGGGCAGGCGGCCCGACGCCATTGTCCAATTCTCGGTTTTTACCCCAAACCGCTTGGGGCGTCTTCATGATTTGATCGGCCTTTTCGCAGCCCACAACGTCCACGTCCTGGCGCTGACCGTGCTGGACACCACCGATAGCGCCATTATCCGGGTGGTGGTGGACGATCCGGAACAGGCCCGGGAGCTGCTCTTTCGAGAGGGTTTTCCATTTTCAGAAAGCAAGCTGGTGGCGGTCGAAGCCGACAGCACGGACCTGCGCCGGCTGATGTCCGCGTTGTTGCAGGCGGAATTGAACATTAATTATCTCTATACCTTCATTCCCCACCCGCAGGGCAAATCCATCATCGGCCTGAGCGTTGAGGATAATGAAATGGCCGAGCAGACCCTCCGCCGCAACCAGTTCCGCACGCTGCGCCAGACCGATATCTCCCGCTGAACAGCCTCGAGCGCCTTTGTAGGAGCGGACGTCAGGAGGCTCCGATTATCCGAACAAATACTGGCCTGGATTGCTTTGGATAACCGAATGATCCGTGTTATATTATCAGCATAAATTATGAGTTGCTCGATTCTACGGCTGAGTGTTCTGGCTGCTATCTTTGTGCTCGGCTCATCGGCAAGCCGCGCGGGAAGCGAACAATCTACTATTATCGGCCAACCCACAGTCTTCTGGCACGATAATCAATGGCAGACCTATCAGAACGGAATCTGGGTCCCCTACAGCCCCTTCGTTAACGGTCCCACTGACATCGCGGCCCCGGTAGCTGTTTCGGATTCTCAGCCTGATAATACTGCCGGAGGAATTCGTCCCCTGTTCGGTACAGGCCAACGCCGCTTGAGAAACCATGGGGCCTGGCAGGGCTGGACTGGCTCCCAGCAGACTCAGGGAACCCGGCCATTATCCAATGTCGCCATCGGCCAGTCCATGATCGGTATTGGGCAGTCCACCATCGGAATTGGCCAGTCCACGATCGGCATCGGCCAGTCCACCATCGGTATTGGTCAGTCCACTGTGGGTCTCGGGCGCCCCTATCTCGGGATTGGGCGCCCAGGCGGATTGGGTAAACGGAGCGACGCCCATAAAGCCGAAAAAAGCGTCCAGTAAAACTCCCTGCAGCCGCCCTGGTAAACCACCAAGAGTGCCCAGTAGTACCCCTTTTTCCCTCAGTTTTCTTTTGTCTTCGGCATTGCACTTGCTGCTTCAAGATTAATAAGCGGGACAGATCAGCTATTGGCGCCTGCATTGGAACCTGCGCTGGCTCAATCCAGGCGGAGCCAAGCGTGGAGAAATTGGATTGTGGCATGAAAAGAACAGTTGGATTTCGATCTTCAGAGCAAGGGAATGTTTTGATCCTTACTCTTGTAATCGCCGGTGCTCTGGGTCTGTTTTTGTTTTATTACCTGAACCTGAGCCGCACCCAACGCAACATGCTGGCGCGCTCGCAGGCCTGGAATTCAGCCCTGGGCATCGCCGAGTCGGGAGTGGAAGAGGCTTTAGCTCAACTAAACCCCGCCACGCCCCAGCCGGTGATCGACCGCGCGGCCAATGGTTGGGGGCAACCCTCGGGCGGGATTTACGGGCCCATGTCGCGCGCCCTGAGCAGCGGGTCCTACAGTGTTGAGTACACCACCGATTCCTGCCCGGTCATTTACTCGACAGGTTATGTCGCGGTAGCTTCTTTAGCCGCTACCCTGAGCCGCACGTTACTCGTGACCACCACCAATATTCCTTTGTTCACCGTTGCGATGGCTGCCAAATACAATATCAACTTTAATGGCAATGGTGTTAATACCGACAGCTTCAATTCGGCCAATACAAACCTGAGCACCGGCGGTCTCTATGACCCCGCCAAGACCAGCACGAATGGGGACATTGCCAGCTCCGAGGGCATCATCAACGTCAACAATGGCAATGTGAACGGCAACGTGTATCTGAGCCCCACGGGCACCAACAGTATCAGCAAAAATGGAACGATCACCGGCGACGTCTATTACAATTTCAACGCGGATTTCGGCGACGTCGCGCTTCCGCAAACGACCTGGCTGCCCCTGGCGCCCCTCGGCGTCCCCTCCGTCATCAATGGCGTCAGCTATCAATACGTCATCACCGTCAGCAGCGGCGATTACCAAGTGAACAACCTGACCGGCAACCTCTATGTCGGCACCAATTCCGATGTCCGGCTTTTGCTGACGGGCAATGCCAGCCCCAGTAACATCCGTGTCGCTGGTCCAGGGACTGATGCGGGTCATCTCGTCATCTATATGGCTGGTCCCAGTTTTACTCTTTCGGGCGCCAGCACGGTCGATGGGGGCAACGCCGGCAACCTCAATTATTTCGGAACCACCAATAACACCTCGATTAATTTCAGCGGCAATTCCTCCTTTACCGGGACTCTCTACGCCCCGGAGGCTGCCTTCAGTCTCGGTGGGGGCGGAAGCAGCACCTACAACGTTGTCGGCTCAGTCGTTGCGAACACCATCAGCATCAATGGCCATTTCAATTTCCATTACGACGAGAATCTGCTCAACGCGGGGCCAATGAAGGGCTACGGCGCCGACGATTGGCGGGAATTGTAGGCCCCAAAAGGGTCAGGGCGCACGACAGAATCGAATCGTGCTTGCTTTCCTGGGGCTTGCCGTTATCTCTCGCCTGAATTTAAATCTGGAAAATAGAATCACGATTTACCATGGCCTACAAAGACATCACTCCGCCCCAAGGCAGCCGGATTTCCATTAAAAATGGCAGGCTTACCGTTCCCGATAATCCGATTCTGCCGTTTATCCGCGGCGACGGCACCGGGCCCGATATTTGGGCCGCCAGCCAGCGGGTGTTTGACGCCGCCGTCCAGAAGGCCTTTAGCGGCCAGCGCAAGATCGCCTGGTTCGAAGTCTTTGCCGGCGGGACTGCCAAGGAGAAATTTGATAACTGGCTGCCGGATGACACGATTGAAGCTTTCAAAGAATTCCTTGTCGGCATCAAAGGACCGCTGACCACGCCGGTCGGCGGCGGGATTCGCTCGCTGAATGTGGCCTTGCGCCAGATGCTCGACCTGTATGTCTGTCTGCGCCCAGTCCAGTACTTCCGTGGCGTTCCGTCGCCGGTAAAACGTCCGGAAAAGGTTGATATGATCATCTTTCGCGAGAACACGGAGGACATCTATGCCGGAATCGACTACCAGGCCGGCAGCAGCGAGGCCAGGAAGCTCCTCGAATTCATGGAGCGTGAATTGCCTGCCGCCCTCAAAAAAATTCGGTTCAGCAAAGAGGCAGCCGACCAGATCGGCATCGGGATCAAACCGGTCAGCAAGCCCGGGACCGAGCGCCTGATACGAGCCGCCATCGAATATGCTGTCCGCCAAAAACGCAAGAGCGTCACCCTGGTCCATAAAGGCAATATCATGAAGTTCACCGAAGGTGCGTTTCGGGATTGGGGTTACGAGCTGGCCAAACGCGAGTTTGGGGCCGTGGAACTGGATGGCGGTCCCTGGTGCAAAACACCCGAGGGTGTGGTCATTAAGGATTCCATCGCGGACATAACGCTCCAGCAAGTCCTGACCCGCCCGGAGGATTTTGACGTCATTGCCACTCTGAACCTCAATGGCGATTACCTCAGCGATGCCCTGGCCGCGCAAGTCGGGGGCATCGGCATCGCCCCGGGCGGCAATATCAATTATATCACGGGTCACGCCATCTTTGAGGCCACTCACGGCACCGCCCCGAAATACGCCAACCAGGATAAAGTCAATCCCGGCAGCGTGGTGCTCAGTGGCGAGATGATGTTTCGCTACCTGGGTTGGGCGGAGGCCGCCGATTTGATCCTCAAGGGACTCAATGGGGCGATTGGTTCCAAGCGCGTGACGTATGATTTTGCGCGGCAGATGGAGGGGGCGACCGAAATCAAATGCTCTGAATTCGGGGATAATATTATCCAACACATGTAAGGCTCAGCGAGTGACCCGTCGCGTAGCGACGCTTGAAAGCCCCGCCGTCATCGTTCAATGCAACAAATGTGGATATGGTCTTCCATTCCCTCAACGATCAGAGGCTTCAAATGCCTTTTGAGACGGGCGCGCGGGCCATGGCAGCCCGCATGAGCTTGAGCCGGCCATAATCATAGCGGCCACCCAGCGCCTGGAAGACCGGCCCGAGATTCACTGAACCCACCCGCTGGAGCACAGCTCGTATCTCGTCCTGTTCGCTGGCGGTCAGAAAGATGTTCACATCGATTTGCTCCCCGGCCATCATAGCGTCTGCCAGATGCCCATAAATCGTCCCGGCCGCCAGGCTCCGATGCGAGGCGATCTGCTCCGGGCTTTCTCCAGCCTGAAATCGACGCAGACTTTCCCGGGCGGTATCACTCAGGCGCGCGCGAGCAGGGATGCTTGCGCCAGGCGCAAAGGAGTCCGCAAAAATCTGCCGTGGGCAGGTCCGTAAGTGAGCGGCTATCTCGGCCAGGAAAACCTGGCCAAATTCACGCAGCTTCTTTTCCCCGACGCCGCTGATGCGCGTAAATTCCACGGCATTGGAAGGATAGTCCCGGGCCATGAGCCGCAGCGCCACGTCGGAAAAAACTATGTAAGGCGGCACGGCGCGCTGGTCGGCCAGTTGCTTGCGCAGCTTGCGCAGGCGCTCGAATAGCACCTCGTCGCACGCAATCTCTCCGACCCGATGGGTCTGTGGCTCGGGAGCGGTAACGGGCTTGGTGAGCGTCACCGTTTGACGCTGCTTGAGCAGGGCCAAGCCCGCAGGCGTGAGCGATAGCACGCTGAATTTGTCGGCGGCCTGCTGCACCAGGCCCAGCCGGATCAACTCCCGTCCAATCGCCTTCCATTCGGGACGGGTGTGCTCGTTGCCGATGCCGTAAGTCGAAACCTGCTGATGGTTCCATTTGCGGACACCTTCCGTATCGGCCCCGGTCAGGACCTCGGCCACCTGGTTAAGGCCAAAATCAAACCCGCTCTGCTGGCGGATGCGATAAATGCAGGAAAGAAACTTTTGGGCAACTACCGTCCCGTTGTAGGTATCGCGCGGGCTCAGGCAATTATCGCAAGCGGCGCAGTTTTCCTCTGGGTACGCCTCGCTGAAATACTCGAGCATCTCCCGCCGGCGGCAGATAGCGCTTTCGGCATAATGGACCATTTGTTCAAGCTGTTGGCGGGCGATCTGCCGTTCATGGGGCGGTTTCTCATCGAGGAAGTTGCGTTGTTTCATCACATCCCCGGCGCTAAAGAGCAACACGCACTCGCTCGGCAACCCGTCCCGGCCTGCCCGGCCCGTTTCCTGGTAATAACCCTCAAGGTTCTTGGGAAGGTCGTAATGGATAACGAAACGCACGTTCGGTTTATTGATGCCCATCCCAAAGGCAATCGTCGCGCAAATGATCCGCGCCTCGTCCCGCAGGAACAGCTCCTGGTTTTGGGTGCGTTCACCGGCAGTCAGGCCCGCGTGATAGGCCTTCGCCAGGACCCCGTCCTCATTCAGCCGTTCGGCCAGGCTCTCGGTGGTTTTGCGCGCCTGGCAATAAACGATGCCGCTTTCGCGCGGCCGTCTGCGAACGAATTCGAGCAACTGCGCGTAAGGCTTGAGCTTGGCAAAAACGCGGTAGGTCAGATTGGGTCTGTTAAAGCTGGCCACATAACACTGCGGCTGGCGCAGCTTAAGCTGTCCGATGATGTCCCCGCGCACCCGTTCAGTCGCCGTCGCCGTCAAGGCCATCAACGGGGCCGAAGGGAACAACTCGCGCAACGTGGCCAGTTGGCGGTACTCGGGTCTGAAGTCATGTCCCCACTCGCTGATACAATGGGCCTCATCAATAGCCAGCAGATTGACCTGAAGCCGCTGCAAATCGGATAAAAAACCCGAAAGCATCAGCCGCTCCGGCGCGACATACAGCAACCGATATTCTCCCTGGCGCAACGCGCGCAACCGCTCGCGCGCCTCGCCGCTTGCCAAAGAGGAATTGAGAAAGGTCGCCGGCACGCCGCTCGCCTGGAGCCCATCCACCTGGTCTTTCATCAGGGCTATCAGCGGCGACACCACCACCGTCAGACCCCCTCGCGCCATCGCCGCCAACTGGAAGCAAAGCGATTTGCCCCCGCCGGTCGGCAGCAGGGCGAACACGTCTTTGCCTTCCAGCGCGTCGCGGATGATCTCTTCTTGAAAAGGACGAAAACTTGCAAAGCCGAAGAATTGCTTCAGCAGCGGCAACAAGTCCTGCGTGGCGGATTGCACCGGGCTAATTTATTCGGACAACTGGTTCATTGAAAGAAATTCGCAGTGCTCTCTTGCGAAAAGTGCGTGAACTGACGAAGGCGCAGGCGTCGTGTCGGCCGCGCAGGGGGAAGCCAGTGGCTGCCGCGCCGCCGCTCAACCCTCCGCGCCAGCGCGATTGAGAGCGGCACTCCTTTTACCCTGCGTATGGCGGACGGCAAAGAGTATGCAGAGCCGCATTCCGATTATATTTGGCTGCCACCCAACGCGTCATACGTGATCGTCCACGAGGACGCCGGGCACTTTACGGTCTTACCGCTCCTGACGACGGGTCTGCGGTCCAAGCCCTCGGAGCAATCCTGACCAAGCCCTGCGTGTGTCCGCAGGTAATCCACGGAAGCATGCGTCTGATGGGGGTCCCGAGGTTGGGGCTACTGCGAGGGGTATGAAGCCTTCCCGGTAGGCGAGAATTAAGGCCAGCAACTGGCCTGACAAGTGCTCAGAAGGGTCTGAATGATTTTAGCTCGAAGCCAAGTCGCAGTGCCGGTGCTGGGGCGCCCCAGGGCGCAGCGCGGTGTCTCAAGTAGCAACAACAGTTGTTGCATTCATGGACACCCCGGGCCAGGAGGACAGCTATGAGTCACGCGCCTGTTCTCAAGATGGTTTTGAGCCTGTTGCCATGCCTCATCCCACCCTATGCCCTGCGGTTGAATCGCCTTTTTGGCACCCAGCGGGTCGGCTGGATGCTTTTTGCAGTTTTTTCTTTGCTGGCCCTTTTGGAACTGGTTCGCTCCTGGCATCCGATGGGGGTGGGCATGGATGCGGGACTGACGCTGGACCTGCTGAACGTGTTTGTGCCCGTGTTGCTACTCATTGGCATGGTGCATATCGAAATCCTGTTCAAAGAACGGTTGCAATTGGAAGTTGAGGAGAGGCACTTGCGTCAGGCCTTGCAATTACAAGTCAAAGACCGCACAGCGGATTTGGACAAAACCAACGAGGAGTTGCAACAGGAAATCTCCCTGCGCAGGCAGGGTGAGGAGGAGCTGAGAAAATCCAAGGAACAGTACCGGTTCCTTTTTGATGAGAACCCGCAGCCGATGTGGATATTCGACCTCAAATCGTTCCGGTTCCTTGCCTTTAATACCGCCACCCTGCGGCACTATGGCTATGGCAGCGAAGAATTCAGGGAACTGACGGCCAAGGACCTCTTTGTGGCGGGGGAAGCGGAGAGCTTCGCCGCTGACGGTATCCAGGGCAGCACCGGGGTGCCAACGCGCCGGCTCTGGCGGCACTGCAAGAAGGACGGGGCTATCATCGAGGTGGAACTCATCGCGCTGGACCTGGTGTACGGCGGGTGCCCGGCCCGGCTGGTGCTGACCAACGAAGTGACGGCGCAGCGCCTGCTCCAAAAGCAATTGTTGCAAGCCCAAAAGATGGAAGTGACTTCCCAATTGGCCGGGGGCGTAGCGGATAATTTCAACCGGCTCATTGCCGTTATCGAGGGAGAAGCCACTGTGCAGGTGCAGACTTGCCAGGACGTGGCGGCAGCGGAGGCGCTCAAGCGAATCGCAGCCACTGCAGCGGGGGCGGCTGGCCTGACGCGCCAACTGCTGGCCCTGGTGCGCCGCCATCCCATGCGGCTTCAGGCCCTGGATTTAAATAAACTCATCGAGAACCAGGCCGGGGTCCTTGGCCGGCTCATGGGGAACAAGATTACTATCCAAAAGAGCTTTTGGCCCAACCTCCCGCCCATTATGGCCGACCCGAGCCTGGTCGAACAGATAGTGCGCAATCTGGCTCTCAACGCGCGGGATGCCATGCCCAAAGGGGGAGTGCTGGGGCTTTGGACCGCCGCGGTGCGTGTCGAAGAATCCCATGCGCGGACGGTCGAGGATGCGCGTGCAGGAACTTATGTCTGCCTCAGCGTCGCCGATAACGGGTGCGGGATGACGCCGGACATCCAGGCCCGCCTGTTCGACCCATTCTTCACCACCAAGCAGCCCGGCAAAGCGACCGGGCTTGGCCTGGCGACGGTTCATGGGCTGATCAAACAGCATTCGGGCTGGATCGAGGTCAACAGCCAAGCGGGAGCAGGTTCGCAATTTGCCGTCTTTTTGCCTTGCGCCCCGGCGGTGGCTTCCCGCAAACCCGCGGCAGGATTAGTGGCAGTGCCGGATGCAAGCGCGGCATGCGACCCCGAGCCGGTAACGGGTTAGGCGGGGCCCCTGCAAAAGTACAGACAGAGGCAGCGCGCCTGGACTTTCATCCCAGCGCGGCATCCAACCGGTGCGAGGCCAACACGTGCTACAACCGTATGCTGCCGAGCATTCCCCTTCTCCCCAGGTTGGAAGCTCTTGTCACTACCCACATTTTTCCATGTGCGCTGCGCCACGAAGCGCCGACGCGAGCGGGCTAAACAGATACTCATCCTTTGGAGGAGAGGCCAGGGGAGAGGAGGGGCCTTTACCTTGCCCCCACGCCCAGGCGCTTTTACTGCGCCTGGCGACTGATAATCGGCGACTTTGTCACTCCGCCTTGAAGTTTTTTCGCGCTCATTTAATTGTTGCGCGAGATTGCCGATTGGCCTATTCAAACAGCACAGTCATCACCTTATATGAAACCGCATCGAGGCAACCTCATTCTTGTGTTTGGCATTCTCAGTATAGCGATTTGCCAGCCATTTGGGATAGCGGCATGGGTGATGGGCAACGGCGACCTTAAACAAATAGATGCCGGAACGATGGACCCCAGTGGCCGTTCACTCACCAATGCCGGTCGTATCTGTGGAATCATCGGGACGATCCTGTTTATCTTGCAGCTCGTCATCGGGATTCCGCTCGCTCTCATTTTTGCCTTCAGCATGATGAAGGGCATGCACCATTAGGGACTGGTTTGATGACGCACATTGGAGAGAGGCTCCATCTAGTTTTGGGATGCAGGCCCCAGTGCTGAGGTGATCTTGTCCAGTTGGCTCGAATAGGCATTGAGCGCCCTCCCTACGACTTCCATGTACTGGGCGACTTCACGCCAGTGGCGCTGTTCAATTCCCTCGCGCACTCCCGGCAGCGTCTTGACGCCATAGCCCGTCTGCAACCCGGGCGCGTAGATCATGTGGCGAAACCACTCGCGGCCTGGCAACCCCCGGGAATAGGTGAGGGTCTGCTCAATGTCTTGCAGCAGGCTGTTCACCTCGGCGGCCTGGGCGTCGCTCATCCTGGTGTCGGGGGCGGAGACCCGTTCGAGGGCCTCATCGCATGCCTTGGCGCTTTTCTTCAGCCGCAGCACGGCGTTATCGAGAGGCGCGAAGTTGAGGAACGGCACGCTGGCCTCGCGTTGCGGCGCGAAGTGGGGTTCGGTGGGGTCGGCTGCCAGGCTGAAGGCATTCTCATCGAGCAGCCGGCGCTCTTGCTCGGTTTGCTCGCGCATGTCATCGGCGAGCTTGTGGATTTCTTTGGAGTATCGCTCGATGGCATCGGCAAATTCTTTGAATTCGAACGGGAGAACGTCCGCATCGGCAACCCGCAGCATAAGATGACCGATCGTTTGCGCCAGCGCCACTCCATAGGCAAATCCCGGGTCACCAAACCGCACGTAATGGTCGAATGAATCATAGGCAGAATGATAAATACCGTCCTCCTTGTCCTCGCCGCCATACTCGATGGACAGCGAGGCTATCCCCAGGTGTTGCAAAAACGGCGTGTAATCCGAGCCGGACCCAAGCGCCTGCAGGGCTGGGACACGGCCCGCTTCGAGAAGTTTGGCCGCTTCCTGGACCGCCGTTCGAGCGCCCCTCCCGCTGGCTTCAACCAGTAGTTTGGCGCGTAAGCGTGCCAGGGCGTTAGTGCCGGTTTCCGGATCGCGGATTTCAGCGGCGACCTGGTTGACAAGCCATTGAAGACTTTGGCTGCCGCCCGCATCGAGGAACCCTCGACCGTTCGAGTCCGAGTTCACATAGAGAACAGCCTTCCGGCGCAATTCCTCGGCATGGGTCTCGACCCATTCGGTCGAGCCCAACAACCCGGGCTCCTCCCCATCCCAGCCCGCATAGACCAGTGTGCGCTTTGGACGCCAACCCTGTTTGACCAGTGCCCCGATGGCTTTGGCCTCGGCCATCAAGACCACGTTGGCCGACAAAGGGTCCCATGCCCCAAAGACCCATCCATCATGATGGTTGCCGCGGAGAATCCACTCATCCGGCGTTTCGCTGCCTTTCATTTTCGCGATGACATCGTAAATCGGTTTTTGGTCCCAATTCGAAGCGATGGCCAGATGCACCCGAGCCGGCCCCGGCCCGAGATGATAGGTAAGCGGCAAGGACCCGCGCCAGCCGGGCGGGGCGACCGGTCCCGCGAGGGCCTCAAGCAGCGGCTGGGCGTCTCGATACGAGACCGGCAAAACCGGGATTTTCAAAACCGTCTTTGCCTCCGCCAAGGGCAAGCGCTTGGCATCTTTGGTTGCCCCGATTTCGGGCGTCAATGGGTCGCCCGGGGCCACCGGCATGTCCGCTACAGAACCGCGCTGCACCCCATCGGGTGGACGGAAGCCTCCCTTGGGGTAAACGTCGCCTGCGGCGTAACCATCCTCATGCGGGTCGGAGTAAATGATGCAACCAACGGCGCCGTGCTCGTAGGCCAGCTTCGGCTTTAGACCGCGCCAGCCGGCGCCGTACCGGGCGATGACGATTCTGCCTTTGACGTTGAGGTCATGCCGCGCGAGTTCCTTGTAATCATCAGGCATCCCGTAATTCACATACACCAGCTCGGCCGTCACGTCCCCATCCGCTCCATAGACGTTGTATGGAGGCAGGGCGTTTTTGGTTCTGGCGGAGGTTTGGTCCCCTGGCACAGGAGGCTCAAACAGGCGGGCGACAAAATGGTTGGGGGCGACCAGTTCGAGGACCTCTTTTTTGGGCGTGGGATACAGGACGTAAAAGGTTTCGAGCCCAGCATCCCAACCCCATTCGCGAAATCTCTCGAGCATGAACTCGGCGTTGGCTCGGTCGTGCGCCGACCCCACCTGGTTGGGCTCTGCCGACATTTGCTGCAGCCATTCCCGTTGCTCATCGGGATTGATTTGGGTATCGAATTGGTCCTCCAACGCCCGCTCCTTTGCCGAATTCCCGGCGCTGAAGCCCAGCAGATTCTTCCCGCTGAAATCCCCCGCGCAGGCCGCACCCCATGCGAACGCCAGGAAACCGCCAAGCAGGAAGGAGAGTATGGGCGACGAGGCGGTGACCGGGAGGCGGTTCCTTCGAACCCGGCAGGAATCGATATTTTGCGGGACAACCAACGTGCGCATGGGCAAACAGCCTAACGCAGGAGCCCGGGCGGGCAAAGGAGTTTTAGGCTTCCATTTCATCCGTGCAATCCGTCCAATCCGTGGCTAAACAATTGGCTCAAGATCGGCGCAAAACAAACCCAACCCGCTTATGCTCACCACAAAAATCCTGAACCCAGACATCCTCTCGCTGCTGGCCCGCGTGCGCCACACCAACTCGCTGGTCATTGCTGATCGCGGCTTTCCTTTCTGGCCGCAAATCGAGACCATCGATCTCTCCCTCACGGACGATGTTCCAACCGTCCTGCAAGTCCTGGCGGCCATTCGCCACCATTTCCAGCCTGCCCATGCCTTTATGGCCAGCGAATTCCTGCAACACAATACCGCCTCTGTGCGGACCCGCTTCGCCAAGGCCATCGAGGGCATCCCCATCACACACCAGCCCCACGCGACCTTTAAGAAAGCCGTCCCCGATGCCATCGGCCTCATCCGCACAGCCGATACAACCCAATACGCCAATATGATCCTCATCTCCGGCTGAGTTGCAAAAGCTTGAGTTGACCATAAAGGAACGCTTACTCTCACATCATGAATAGTACCCTTCCCCTTCGGCGCCGCAGTTTCCTGGCTACACTCGGGGGCTTGGCGGCTTTTTCCATTTTGAACGCATCCACCGCCGCCCAGGCCGAGCCACGCAAAGGACGTTTAAAACAATCGGTCACTCTGGGCGTTTTCCGAGGGAGCGGCCTGGACATGGAGGGGATGTGCCGCGAGGCGGCGCGGCTGGGTTCTTGGGGCGTGGACCTGGTGGACCCGAAGGATTTCCCCGTTCTCAAGAAGTACGGCTTGATACCCACCATGGTCCATGGTGGCACCCAGATCAAAAGCGGGATGAACGACAAAAGGAACCACGCAGAAATGGGACGCAAGATGCAGGAGAATATTAAGGCCTCCGCTGCGGCAGGGGCGTCCAATGTCATCGCCCTAGCCGGCGACCGGAAAGGCATCTCGGACGAGGAAGGGATGGACAACTGCGTGATTTTCCTGAACAACATTAAGGCCCTGGCGGAGGATCAGGGCGTCACGGTCTGCACGGAGTTGCTCAACAGCAAGGTCAATCACCCGGGTTATATGGCCGATCACACGGCCTGGGGCGTGGAACTCTGCAAGCGGGTCAACTCCCCTCGTGTGAAACTGCTCTACGACATTTATCACATGCAGATTATGGAAGGAGACATCATCCGCACCATAAAAAATAATATGCAGTACCTCGGTCATTTTCACACAGCGGGAAACCCGGGCCGTCACGAGTTCGATGATACCCAGGAAATGAATTACGCCGGGATTTGCAAAGGAATCGCCTCAACCGGTTTTGAGGGCTTCATCGCGCACGAATACACACCCACAAAGGACCCGCTGGGTACACTGGATAGAATGATGCGGATTTGCGAGGTGTAGCTGCATACAAGAATCTCGGCACAGAAGCTAAGAGCGTGTTTTGAAAATGGACGGCTCCCGTTCCTCCTCGTCCTCGATTTTTCAGTCTTTCGAGAACCAGGACGACCACGAGGACGAATGGCGGCTGGGTTGCTTCGACTCTGTCATTAGCCCCGGGCCCGGAGGGACGGGAACGGCCTGCGCCCTTGCCTTGCTTTGAACCGGTTCGGTAGTTAGGCTGAACGGCGATGCGGCTGCTGGACCGTTACCTGTTACGCGAGTTGCTTGTGCCGCTGGGTTACTGCCTCAGCGGCTTTTTGCTGTTGTGGATCACAGTCGATCTGGTGAATGAGTTGGGCGGTTTTCAAGCGCGCAACCTGCGCCCAGGCGATATTGCAGAATACTACCTGGTCGAGGCGCCCGGGTTTCTCGTGCTGGGTTTGCCGGTGGCGCTGTTGCTGGCCTTGCTCTACACACTGACCAACCTGGCGCGGCATCACGAGATCACCGCCATACGGGCGGCGGGCGTTAGCCTCTGGCGCTTGTGTGTTCCGTATCTGGCGGTGGGTTTTGTCTCCAGCCTCGCCCTGTTTGCTCTCAACGAGTTCTATGTGCCGGACAGCTCCGATCGCGCCGAGCAAATCCGCAACCGCCGCTCGCATGTGACCGCCAGCCGGTCCCGTGACGTCGAGTTTGTCAACTCGCGCGACCAACGCATCTGGCGCATTGGTCTGTACGACCCGCGCACCGGTGAAATGATCAAGCCAATCGTCATTTCAACCCAGCCGGACAGCTCACGCATCACTTTGTACGCGGACCGCGCGGTGCGCCGAAACGGGGTTTGGGTTTTTTATAATTCCGAGGAACACAAAGAACCGGCACAACCGGACCTGCTGCCCTTTCTCCTGCTGCGCACAAACGTTTTAGTCCAGCCGGCTTTTACGGAGACGCCCGAGGAAATCCGCAGCGAACTCCGCATCAGCAATCCCAAAACACTCGGCACGGTCCGCCAAGCGGATTTGCCCATTAAGGAAATCATCAATTATCTGCGATTGCACCCACACCCAGCCCAAGCTGCTGCTCTTTACACGAAGCTCTACGGTCGCCTGGCTACGCCCTGGACGTGCCTGGTGGTCGTTCTGATTGCCATTCCCTTCGGCGCCCCCTCTGGCCGCCGCAATGTCTTCGTCGGGGTAGCCAGCAGCATCTTGATCTTTTTTGCCTATTATGTGCTCCAACAAGTTTGCCTGGCCTCAGGGGCGGGGGGTTACATTCCTGCCTGGATTGCCGGCTGGTTTCCCAACGCGGCGTTTGGCCTGACGGGCCTGTATTTAACCGCGCGAGTGCGATAGCCCTGCAATGAGCGATCCACTGGGAGAACTACAGGGCCGTTACGAACGGTTAAACTTGTTGTGCCAGGTTGGCAACGTCATCCATTCCACGCTGGACCCGCAGGAAGCGCTGCGCTTGATCCTGCAGGAGGCGGTGCGCCTCATGCGCGCATCAAGCGGCTCAGCGATCTTGCTCAACCCAACTAACGGTTTGCTGGAGATTCATGCTTCGTATGGCCTCCCGCCCGAGGCCGCCGAACTGAAGCTGCGCATCGGCGAAGGGGTCACAGGCTGGGTCGCCCGCACAGGCAAGGCGGCCCGGGTCGATGATGTGACAGCCGACCCGCGCTATGTCCAGATTCGCAGCGAGGTCCGCTCCGAATTGGCCGTGCCTTTGGAGGTCCAGGGCGAGGTCCGGGGCGTCCTTAACGTCGATGCGGACAGAGTGAGCGCCTTCAGCGTCCAGGACCAGGAGTTGCTCGAAGCCCTGGCGGCCCAGGCCGCTAATGTCATCCACCAAACCTGGTTATATGAGCAATTGCGCCTTAAGGCGCGTCTGCTGGAATCGCTCGTCAGCGTCAGCCGCGCTATCAATTCGACCCTCAACCTCGACGACGCCCTGAACGTCATCACCCACGAGGCCTGTGTATTGATGCAGGCCAGGATGTGCTCGCTGATGTTGCTCGATAAGAGCCGGCAATGGCTCGACCTGCGCTCCAGTTTCGGCGCCGGCGAGGCCTACCTGCGCAAACCCCGCCTGAGCGTCGAGGACAGCCTCGTGGGGATTGTCGTGCGGCGTAAGAAACCGATGCAGATCGAAAACGTCCAAACCTCGAGCCGCTATCAAAACGTTGAGACTGCCCGGCGCGAAGGGCTGGTGGCGCTGCTGAGCGTGCCGTTGCTTTTTCAGGGCGAAACGCTGGGCGCCATGAGCGTTTACACAGGTCAGCCCTACAGCTTTTCAAATGAAGAGATACGCACACTGGCCGCGCTTGCTGAGTTATCGGCAATTGCCATCCAAAAGGCCCAGCTCTATGAACGCGTTGTTGACGTGGAAGAGCAATTGCGTCAGAACGAAAAGCTCTCGGCCCTGGGCCTGCTCGCTGCCGAGGTTGCTCATGAAATACGCAACCCGCTGACCGTGCTCAAAATGCTGTATCATTCACTGGATTTGCAATTCCCCGCTGGCGACCCGCGCGGAAAGGATGCCCGCATTATCGACGAGAAAATCGAGCACCTGAACAAGATCGTCGATCAGGTCCTGGACTTTGCCCGCACCACCGAACCACAATTTGCCCCCGTCAATCTCAATGAGCTGATGGCCGAGCTCGCTTTGCTCGTCCGCCACAAACTGCAGCATCAGAATGTCCGGCTGGTACAGCAACTCGAACCGGGGCTGCCGCCGGTCATGGGCGAAAGCGGCCAGCTCGAACAAGCCTTTCTCAATTTAATCCTCAATGCCGCCGAGGCGATGCCGCAAGGCGGCACCATCACTGTCCTTTCCCGCTCCGTCCGTTCGCCCCGTCGAAGTGCTCTGGCCACCCATGTCGCCGTCGAATTTCGGGATACCGGTTTTGGCATGACGCCCGAGCAACGGCGCGGCGCCTTTTCGTCTCTTCTCACAACAACGAAACCCAAAGGCACAGGCTTGGGGCTGGCGATCGTCAGCCGCATCGTTGACACCCACAGCGGCAAGCTCAAGATCAAGTCGCGTCCAGGTCAGGGTACTACCGTTACCATGCTCCTGCCGCTGTAGGCCTTTGCGAACCGACGGAAACCGCCCCTACGTTTCCCGTATTGCTTTTCGTGCGGCTTCGCGTTCGGGATGCTCAAACGCGTCAGCGAATTGATCCAATTCCTGGTTCGTCATACCAAGAGCCGCGCCGGCTTCACGCCATTTAGAGAGCGCATGCTCAATCCGACCCAAAATCTCCTTCGCCCTGGTCCGTGAAATCTGGAAGTAGGCCAAGACCGACAGGAGCGTCTCGATGGTGGCCTCGGGGCCGGTTTCCTCGGAAATCCAAGTCTTCAGTTCACGCATATGCTCCGGGAAAGGGTTGAGGTCAAAGGCAGGAGCCAGTCGCCACTGTCCGTGGCTCACATGAAGAAATCCATGGTTGTGCAAATGATCGTCCACATTGGTAATCAAGATGAAAAAAGCCATGCGTTGCCAAAGCTCCTCCAGGTCGGGTTGGACGTTCGCACCGTGGACCCGCAGGCCATCGACAATCTCGGTATAAGAATGTTCCTGCGCGTCAGCCGGGTCAGCTCCCAGAAGCGTTGCCGCTGATACATACGGAATTCGCCCGCCATCAGCCATTCGGTCAAATCGCCGAATCAGCGCGACCGACACGCCGTCACTGTCCACCAATCGGGCTTCCGCCACCCGCAACCCGGATGTCCTTGCAAGCTGTCATCGGAATCGGCTATGAAGGACCTCGTTGGATGGACCGTCTGACGCAGCGAAAGCCGTAAATGTCGTACCCGAAGCAGACGTCGGCGTAGCCGGGGTTCTCATTGTAGCGGTAACCGGAGCGGCAGCGTTCGGCGCTGAACCGCCAGGCGCCGCCGCGGACGACTTTGGTTTCACCGACGCCGGGCCCCGTTGGGTCTGTGGCGGGCGAGTTGCGATAATAGTCCACCTTGTAAAAATCGTTGCACCATTCCCCGAGGTTGCCGCAGATGTCGTACAGGCCCCAAGGGTTGGGCCGTTTCTGGGCGACCGGGTGGGGATGGGCGCCCGAGTTCTTGTCGAACCAGGCGTACTGGCCGAGCGTCGCAGGATTATCGCCAAAAAAGAAGGTGGTGGAAGTTCCGCCGCGGCAGGCATATTCCCATTCCGCTTCGGTGGGCAGGCGGTAGCCCCCGGCAGTGAAGTCGCATTTCCATGTTTTCAAATCATAGCAAGGTTGCAGGCCTTCCGACTCGGAGAGTTTGTTGCAGAACCGCACCGCGTCGGACCAGCGCACCTGTTCGACCGGGTTGTTCCCCCCCTTCCAGCGGGAAGGGTTGTCGCCCATCACTCGGGTGTATTGGTCCTGCGTCACCAAAGTGCGGTCGATGAAGAAGGGGCTAATGCGGACGAGATGCGGTTTGGCATCGGCTTGCTCCTTGTCTCCCATCTGGAATTGCCCTCCGGGGATCAAAACCATGTTCGTGGGCGTGAGCGGGCCGTTGGCGCCCGGCGCGGCGGCCTGAACGGAGCCGGGGCTCCTGGGCTTTGGCTCATCGGCGCGCGGGGCCCGTTCGCAGGCGGCAACGAACAACACCGCCCAGACGCACAGGATCGCGGGCCTAAGATGAGGGGAGGCCATGGTCAGTAATCAGGCCAGATTTCATAGCCGTCCGGGTTGCGCAGCATGTGCCGGCAATCCGCGCGGACCTGCCGGGCAAGAGGCACTGCGCCAGGCATCGCCGCGCACCCATAACCAGCCTCTTGGCAGAGACCGCGGGTAATCGTGTGGCACTTGGCCAGAACGTAATCCTGCGCGCCGCCCATCGCCCTCCAGGCATTGAGCAATTCCATGTAGGCCCCCAGATGGGCGGGGTCCTTGCCGGCGGTCAAGGCCATGGTCTTGCGGGACAGCTCGTCGGCGTACCCAAAGTCTTTCATGTTCTCCTTTTGGACCTCGCACTCCTGCGGGATTTGCCGGGCGATTTCCTCAACGCGCTCGATAAACGGCTCGAGTTCCGGGGCTGATCGCTTTTTCTCGTCGAGCAGCTTCAAGAGGCTGGCCGCGAACTGCCGGTACTGGTTAATCCGGTCCACATGGCGGTGGACAAAATAGATCATGTCGTCCAGCTCACCCTGGATTTCATCCTTTTGTCGAGCCTCTTCGCCCGCCTCGAAGATGGCCTGGATCGCCTCTGTGCATCCGCAGGTGCAGGCACGGCGAACGCCTACGGCGCCTCGGCGGTGATGCGTGCGAAGCTTCCGGCCAGCCAGATCGAGAATCGGCTCAGCGGCCTGCCAGCCCAGCGTTTGGTTGAGGAGCTCCGCGGGAGTTGAAACCGTCAATGGCGTGTCCCGGCCTTCCAGGAAATAAATAATGGACTCGCCCTTGGGCTGAACTTTCTTGCTCAAATGGTAAAAGGCCCCCTCTGCGGTGAACCACACTGGATAATCATAGGAGCCGGCCACGCCCCGCCAGATAGTGCCTTTGGACTCCCGAAAGGCATAGGAGGTTTTGAGGTCCTCTTCGTACAGCTGCGTTTTCCACCTGGCGGCGAAGGGGGGACGCCACTGAATCCGGACATCCCTCTCGAGGAAGTCGGGAGTCAAGGTTTCCTTGTGCCAAATTCCCGGCGCGCTCAGCGCTGCCAGATAGAGGTTTTGGCCGCCACCGTTGAAGTCAATGGACTGGATCACCTCTTCTCCCTGCTCCTCAGCGAGCTGGAGGCTGACGCGTTGTTCGCCCTGCGGCCACGTGAGCACCAGCTCAGTGTCCTCTCCCCTGAGCAATCCCAGGAACATGTTCTCAGCTGGGACCGCCGCGGTGTTGGTGCCCAGACCCTCCGAGCCGCCGTAGATGAGGTCGTCACCAATGAACGCGGGGAAGACCCCGTAGGCAATGGGAGCCGACAGTCGCAGATGATCCAGGTTCGCGACGAGCTTGATCTCGAGGATACCGGTCCGGTCGAAGGAAAAGATGCAGGTGCTTTCGAGTGGCCCCGCACCGGAGAAGGTGGCCTCGAGGACGATGTCATCGTCGGCATTGCGCACGATTTCAACCCGACTGATGGTAATGGCGGCGCCCGCGGCTGGGACGGGCGAGAGTTCGCTGATTCGACCGCCGCCCGCCTTGGCGAAAAGCCTTACGCACCCTTTGATGGAGCAGAACGCGGCGATCAGAGCAGGGGTTTCCACAACGGCATCCCCCTTGAAGGAATAGTCCCGGCCATAATAGCCCGGGTCTGAACTGGCTTTAAGGCGATCCTTTTCCAACAGGAGCAAATCACCGGGAACGACGTTCCAACCCACTCGCCTCTCCGGATCAAAGTTGTCAGATGCCGGTGAAAACGTGTCCCAGAGCGTGAGGTTTCGGGAAACGGCGCTTGGTGAGGGCGGGGAAGCTGCCCGGTTCCGGGCAATGGGTGTATCTTGCTGAGAGTTCCGGGGCTGGACGGGTTCTCCCGGTGCGGCTGGCTGAACGCCGGCAGCCGCGGCCAGGGAAAGGATGCCAAGCGTCAAAAAGGCCCCCCACTTGAATCGAGGTGAGTTCATGAATTGAGCGCGGTCCGAATCATTACCGAAACCACCGGAAGCGGACAAGCTACCGGCGTGGGCGGAACCACGCGGGTTCCTTGTTGCTGCAGCCGTTGGTGGTGAGCATCAGAAAACCGGTCTCCGCCGGGTTGTTCATATCCAGCACGCCTTGCCGTTCGGCGGACACGGCGCAAAGGTTCCAGCCCTCGGCGCGCACGCCGACGATTTCGCAGGCGGCCTGAAACGTTCCCGGCAGGTTTGGATCGCCCTCCCCATCCGGTCCCCGGCTGAAACTGAGGAAGCGGTTGTCCGGCGACCAATCCACGTGGTAGATTTTGTTGGTCTCGTCTTTTACTCGCAGGCCCCACTCGCCCACGGCGGGGCACGCCGAATCCAGGCTGATCGGGGCGGTCGCGATTTCGTGGTCGCCCGCTCCCCAGGCGATCTGCTCCCCATCCGGGCTGAGGCAAGGCCGGCAGCCGGGTATCTTCAAATTGATAATGTTGGTGCCGTGCGCCTCGATGGCGAGGATGGTATGCTCGAAACCCATCCCGGCGTGCACGGTCGCGACGATCCACTTCCCGTTTCTCGACCAGGAAGGGTTATAGAGGTGGTGGAGATTGGTGCTATTGACCTGCGGTTCGATCTGCCCGGTAGCCAGATGATAAAAGCTCATTCCACTCGTGTAAAAGTCCATCACGTTGAACTTCGGAAATTCCTGTGGCAGGAAACCAATCACCTTGCTGTCCGGGCTCCAGAATGGTTCCCGCGCATGATCGACGAGCTTTCTGCGCCGCTTGCCGTTAATGTCCATGACGTACAGACTCCGGACCGCGTCGCGGCCTTCGCCTTCGTCCACACAAAAGCAGATTTTCCGCCCGTCCGGGGAGATCTGCGGGTAATGCTCATGCACGTTGGGTGTACGAGTAAGGTTCACCGGGTTTGAACCGTCGGCGTTCATGACGAAGATTTCCCAGTTGTTATTGACATAGCACTCATAGGCGATCTTGAAAGGCAGGGTCTTGAGTTGCTTGGCAAAAGGCGACTGGGCACGGAGGGTCGAAACGGCAAACAGGAGCACCCAAAGCCCGGACCAGCGCAGAGCGCGGGAAAAAGCCCCCGCTCGAAAAGCAGATGCGTGCATGAGGGGCAGCCTAAAGGGCGAGCGCTGTTTTACAAGCCTGAAGAGATTCGGTGCGCAGGCAATTCGCTCCAGGCTCTGCGGGCATTCGGAGATTGCCGGGCGCGGCTTCATGCGCTTAGGATGGGGATAAATCGTATATGCTCCTTGTCCGTTTGCTCCTGTTGAGCACCCTGTTGAGTGGTCTGGTCGCCTGCGAAAAGGCAGGGCCGGCGACCTCCCAAGACACCACGACGGCAAGCGGGGAAGGCAAAGCAAGCGAGTCCGGACCGCTCGACGTCACAACCCGATCGGGGGTGCGGATGATCTACCTGCCGGGAGGAGAATTCCTGATGGGCTCGGAGCGCGGCAATCCCGACGAGGCGCCCGCCCACAAGGTTCGGGTGAGCCCCTTTCTCATGGATAAATTCGAGGTGACACAGGCGATGTTCAAAGAGGCGCAGTTGCCCAATCCGTCTCATTGGCAGCAAAACCCGCAGCAACCGGTCGAGCAGGTACGCTGGCTGGACGCCAAGCGGTACTGCAACGAGCGCTCGCTGCTCGAGCAACTCCAACCCTGCTACAACGAAAAGACGCCGGACTGGAAGTGCAACTACTCGGCCAATGGGTACCGCCTGCCAACGGAGGCGGAGTGGGAATATGCCTGCCGCGCCGGGACGAGCGGCGATTACGATTTTGAGCGGCCCGACAAACTCCGGCAGTATGCCTGGTTTGCGGATAACTCCGAGCGGATGACCCACATCGTGGGCCAGAAAAAACCAAACGGGTTCGGGATTTGCGATTTGTACGGCAATGTGTCCGAATGGTGCGAAGACGTCTATAGCCCCATCTACTATAAAGCCAGCCCGCTGACCGATCCGCTCGGCCCCCCCAGCTCCGGCAAGGATGTCAAGCGGGTCATCCGCGGCGGGAGTTGGAAATCCAGCGCGGAGCAATGCCGCGCGACGGCGCGCCAGGGCGAACGAACCGGCGATACCGACGCGTGCTTTTCGACAGACTTTTGCGGCTTCCGCTGTGTGCGCCGGGCCGCCCCGGGTCAGTTGGAGGAGCTGCGGAAGTCTTCGCGGCCCGGATAAAACCGATTTTCTTCACCCTGAGCCACCCGCGCGCATGCTTTTCCATACCTGGCCCTTTTTGATTTTTCTCTCGGTGGTTTTGCCGGTGTTTTTCGCCTTGCGCAAAACGGGGCTGTGGTTGCCGTGGCTGACATTGGCATCCTATTTCTTTTACGGGTGGTGGAATCCTTACTACCTGTTCCTGGTTCTGTACTCGACGGTGCTGGACTTTTGCCTGGTGGCGCTGATGGATCACTGTCCGCGCGAGGGAACGAAGGTCAACGTTTTTCACCGTCTGTTTCGACTGGAGTTTGAGGATCGCGTGCTCAAGACATCATTCTTGAGTTGCGCCACGGCAACAGTCGGCATTGCTTTGGTGGCGGCGTTCGGTCCCAGGACGCTGCGCGCCGCGATGGGAATGCTGGGAGTGATCGTGCTGCTCATGAGCCTGGGCGCGCTCTATGGCAGCCGGCGGATATGGCTGCTGATCAGCCTGGTCAATAACCTGGCGCTGCTGCTTTTCTTCAAGTATGCCCGGTTCGTGGCGGCCAACCTGAATGCCGTCCTGGCCTGGGTCCATCTGCCCTTCAGATTGTCCGATCCTTCCGTCCTGATGCCTCTGGGATTCGAGTACCTCCTGCCGGTCGGCATCTCCTTTTTCACGTTTCAGTCGCTCAGCTACACCATCGACTTTTATTTCGGCAAGTGTCAGCGCGAGCGCAACTTTTTGCGCTTTGCCACCTTCGTCTGCTTTTTCCCGCAGCTCATGGCCGGGCCCATCGAGCGCGCACGGCACCTGTTGCCGCAGTTCGCCCAATTCCCGCCGGTGCGCCTGCAAAACTTCACCGATGGGGCTTCGCTTTTCCTGGTGGGCCTGTTCAAGAAGCTGGCGTTGGCCAACTACCTGGCTTTCTACGTCGAACGCGTGTACGACAACCCGGGGGAGTTCGGCGCGCCGGCGCTCTTCCTGGCCACGGTCGCGTTTGGGTGGCAGATATTTTTCGACTTCAGCGGCTACACGGACATGGCGCGCGGCGTGGCCAAGCTCATGGGCTTCAACCTGATTCTGAACTTCAACAACCCGTACCTCGCCACCGGGCTGGGCGACTTCTGGTCCCGCTGGCACATCAGCCTCTCCACCTGGTTCCGGGATTACGTTTATATCCCGCTGGGCGGCAACCGGCGTGGCGCGTTCAATACCTATCGCAACCTGTTCCTCACGTTTTTCATCTCCGGCATCTGGCACGGCGCTGCCTGGACGTTTGTCATTTGGGGCGCGTTGCATGGCCTGGGCGTGCTGGTGACACGCGAACTGGAGCGCTCCGCGGTGTACCGGGAGCGAGTGCCGAAAATCCTGAAGCAAGGCGGGGTATTTCTGTTTGTTACTTTCACGTGGATATTCTTCCGCGCCGATTCGCTGGCCGACGCTCTGTTGATCGTGCGGCGGCTCTGCACTGCGGCCTGGCATGACCCGCAGATCCCGGCCTTGATGCTGGCCATGGTGGCGCTGGTGTGGCTCTACGAGTTTGTGTACGAATCCAGGTTCCGGGATATTTTGCAGACACGTCTGGTTCGCGTGGGGGTGGCCGTCTGCATGCTGCTGTACCTCTGCGTTTGTTCCTCAGGGGGCGGCGCCTTCATCTACTTCCAGTTCTAGCATGGAAACCCCGCCCATCGCCGCAGCGCCCGCCGTCCGCCACCAGGTTGGAGCGGAGAAGGAACCCCCGTTGGGGGTGAACGACGTAAGGCTGAACCGCCGCCAATGGGTGTTCACGTTGCTCATCACGGGCCTCTTCGTGCTGCTGACGCCCCGGGTGTGGGAAAGGATCGAACGGTTTGAAACCGGCCCCGACTACCGTATCACTTACCAGCTCAGCAAGGATTACTGGCTGTACAGCCGGTGGCTCCGCCATGCGGCCCAACCGGCCAAGATCGTCGTACTCGGCGACTCCGTGGTCTGGGGCGAATACGTGCTTCCGAACGGCACGTTATCGCATTTTTTGAATGTGACCACGGTTGAAACCAATCGCTTCGTTAATGGCGGCCTGAACGGTCTTTTCCCACTGGCCCAGGAGGGCCTCATCGACCATTACGCCGCCTCGCTTCGGAACCGAAAAGTGGTCCTCCACTGCAACGTGCTCTGGATGACCAGTCCGAAAGCCGATTTGAGTGCCGGCAAGGAGCAACAGTTCAACCACTCGCGCCTTGTGCCGCAGTTTTATCCGCGCATTCCCTGCTATCGGGCGGACGCCAACGAACGCTTGAGCGCGGTCTTGCAGCGCCATGTGGAATTCCTTTCCTGGGTCGGCCACCTCCAGGACGCCTATTTCGGACAGAAGAGCATCCTGGACTGGACACTTGAGGACGATGGTGCGTATCCACCGCACTACCCGCACTGCTGGAAGAATCCGCTCACCCAGATCACATTCCGCGTGCCCTCGGCGCCGGCGCACGACCCGCAACGCGGACCTGACAGCCCGCGGCACAAACCCTGGTCTTCTGAGGGCCGGGGCACAACGAGTTTTGAGTGGGTGGGCCTCGACCGCTCGCTTCAGTGGCGCGCCTTCCAGCGAGTCGTCGCCAGGTTGCGCGCCAGAGGGAACGACGTACTGGTCGTGCTGGGCCCCTTCAACGAGCACATGGTGGCGGAGGACAATCTGGAGCCCTATCGGGAAATTCGCGCCGGTATTGCGGCCTGGCTCCGGCAGGAAGGCACGCCGGTGGTTATTCCTGAGGTCTTGCCCAGCGCTCTTTACGCGGATGCCAGCCACCCGTTGACCGCGGGCTACGAATTACTAGCCAAACGACTCCTCGCGAATGCCACTTTCCAGAATTGGCTGGAGTCGCCCCACCCATGAGCGCTCCCGTGGCATCTTGCCGGCAATCCCACAGACGACGAACGATGTTTCGCCTCTCTCTGCGCCCTCGGACTTAAACGGAATTGCAATTTGGCTGCCTTCCGGGCATTGTCGCCGCATGAGCGCAAGCACTCGCCGTCATTTTCTCCAAAGCACGACCGTTGGCGCTGTGGCCCTCTCCCAATTGCCCGCCCTGCTCCGTTCCGCCGAACCCGACCGCAAGATCAAGCTTGGCCTAATCGGGTGCGGCTGGTACGGGATGGTTGACCTAAAGGCCGCGGTCAAGTGCGGTGGCATCGACGTGATCTCGCTGTGTGACGTCGATAGCGACCATCTCCAGCAAAGCGCCAACGATGTCGAGAAGCTCCAGGGCAAACGCCCGCAGACCTTCAAGCTCTATGAGGACATGCTCAAGGCCGGCGGCCTGGATGCCGTGATCATTGCCACCCCGCCGCATTGGCACGCGTTGCAATTCCTCGCAGCGCTCGATCATGGGTTAGATGTGTACCAGGAGAAACCGCTCAGCTATGACATCCGTGAAGGCCGCGCGATGGTCGAGGCTGCCAAGGAAAGCGGGCGCATCATTCAGGTCGGCTTTCAACGCCGCCAAAGCCCCGCCTTCCAGACCGTGCGCCAGCGGGTGCAGGCCGGCGATCCTGGCCGGATCGTTTGCGCCGAAGCCACTATCAACTATTCTGCCGGCACGAAAGACCCCACCCCGCAACCACCACCCGCCTCGCTCGATTGGGACCTCTGGTGCGGGCCGGGTCCCAAGATCCCGTACAGCCCGCAGGTCGGCCACATGAACTGGCGCCTCGAAAAAACCAGCGGCCAAGGGCACCTCGTGGATTGGGGCATTCATCTCATCGACGCTGCCCGCGTGATCCTCGGCGAGGGCCTGCCGCAAACGGTCAGCGCTGCAGGCGGCCTCTATGGCCTGAAAGGCATCACAACCCCGGACGTCTTCGCCGCGCATTTCGATTTCGCTTCTTGTCCGCTTAGTTGGCACCATCGGATTTGGGGAGCCGAAGAATACAATCCGCAAATCTCGAACGGCATCACTTTATATGGCGAGAAGGAAACCATTTTCGTCACTGACGATCGCTACGAAGTGATTCCGCGGGGCAAAAACAAGGAACGCCACACCTATGAAGCCGGAGCCGATATGGGGGGCCTCCACATGGCCGAATTCCTGAATGCCGCGCGCACCCGCCAACCCGCCGGTTGCATGATCGAAGATGCGTACCGCTCCACGGCTGCGGTGAAGCTCGCCATGATCGCCTATGATACCGGTTGCAAGATCGCGTGGGATGCCCAGACTGAAACCATTCCCGGCAATGCCGAGGCAGCCCGTCTCCTCAAACGCGACTACCGCGCGCCTTGGGTGCATCCATAGCTGCCCTTAGCGATAAGGTCTTGGTTATTATCAGGACCCCTTCGCTGTTCCTATGTCTTTCGAGGGCGCCAGGCGCACTTCGGGCGGGGGACGGCCTCAGAGAGATGATTTTCAATTGGCGCCCCGTCGGACGCTGCTCGCGGAATAGTTGCACATCACGACCAACCCACCGCGCTCGCAAGTTTGCTTTTGGAAACCGAAGTGGGTGATCAAACTGGTCTTTGAATTAAGAGGAACAAATCGATGAAACGCAAGATCTCGGTTAAACCTTCCGCACCTAAGACGAGCGCATTCGTGTGTTTGTGCCCGGCTATTATGCTAACCCTGCTTACGGCGGGCATTGGCCGGTCCGCGACCCCTCCGGAGCCCGGAGATGCCGCGCCGGATTTCACATTAAAAACGCTGGAATACAAGCCGGTTGAACTGAAGCAGCTTTACGCAAACAAACCTGTCGTAGTAGTTGTTTTGCGCGGGTGGCCTGGCTACCAATGCCCCATTGCACACGGCAACTTGGCGATTTCATTGCTCCCGCCGACGCTTTCGCCGCGCAAAAAGCACAAGTGCTCATGGTTTATCCCGGGCCGGCAGAGGACCTGAAAGCCCACGCGCAGGAGTTCCTGCAAAACCAGTGCTGGCCCAAGAACTTTGCATTTGTCACAGGAATGCATCAACCCAGGGTATCCGCTGGGGGATTTGGAGCTGGAGGCAAAGAAAGCCGAAGAATCTTCATGATGTACTTCGATTGGGGAAACGCTTCGTGGGTTGCGCCGGCTATTTTATCGGGATCATCATTTGTGTGAAGGAATGCGCGGGGAAGCTGTAATTGATGGAACTGCCCTGAAACTGAATCTCCTTTGAGGTGATTGCTACGCCTTCCCTGGTCCTGGAATTGCTCGAATCCACACTTTCAGCGTTAATCTCTTTTACAGTAGCACTCCCCGTACATGCCCCGCTCTGCAAAATAACATCGCTAGTGATGGGATTCTTTTCATTCCGGTTTACCACATTCAAAACCACTGCTTTGGCGGACTCGCTCAATACAGCGGTGACATCGAGATAAGGAATGTCATGAAACGCCCGATTGCTGTACCTCTCGCATTCGTCATACACGTCCAGAGCCGTGCCGCGCGAGTTATTCGAATATAAATAAAATGCCTGGTACAACGCATTCTTGAAATCGCCTTCCGGTGAATTCCCCACCAGGCTCGAAAGCATGGTGATGTTCGCCATTTTGACAATGTCGGCGTGTCTGATAAATGAATTCAGGTGCTGGGCCACCATCAGTGAGCCGAGGAGAGTGCTGCCTGCACCGGGGCCTCCGGCTGACCATTCATCAAAAGAGATATACACCGGCCTGGCGGAGCCGGACTTCGCCGTGGCTTTCTTAATCAGGGCTTTCACGATTTCGATCTTTTCATCAATGTCCAGTCCGCGGGACATTATCGCAGGGAAATTTGTTTCGCCTCCCAGGACCTCCCTGACATATCTGTGGACTGAGAGATAATCGATTTTGCCGATCATGTGTTCCAACACATAATCGTTCCAATCGATCCAGGCATTGTTGGTGCCACGCCCGTAATTTGAGGCGCCGCAGGCGATGAGCTTGATATCCCTGTCCACCCACTGCATGAGCTTGGCCGCCTCCAAGGCAAATTTGCAGTAGTCCTCGGCGCTTTTCTGCCCCATTTGCCACGGCCCATCAATCTCGTTGCCCAGCGCCCAGTACTTTATGTTGAGAGGCTTTTCGTTCCCGTATTTCCTGCGGAGATCCGAGTAATAGGTTCCGCCCTGATAATTGCAGTACTCGACCCAGTCTCTCGCCTGATCCAGCGTGCCCAAACCGGCGTTGATACAGATGAAATTCTCGGCTCCGATGAGGCTGCATAGTTTTGCGTACTCATCGGTTCCCATCCGATTGCTTTCGACCTGGTGCCATGCGAGGTCGAGTCTGGCTGGCCGCTGATCTTTGGGGCCAATCCCGTCCTCCCAGTTATAGCCCGACACAAAATTTCCGCCGGGCCACCTGACCACGGGAATCTTGAGCTCCTTGACCAGTTGGACAAAATCCTTTCTGAATCCGTTCTCATCAGCAAAGGAAGACTTGGGATCGTAAATACTGCCATACACCACGGTACGGATGGGCTCCACAAAGGCGCCGTAGATGTTCGGATCGATCTGCGCGATCTTGCGGTCCAGATCAACCTTGATGACCGCCCGCGGCTGTGACCGGAGAGTCAGGGTCATCAAAGCGGTGAGAACTACGCAACTGAGAAGAAGCTTTGGCGTTTTCATTGGCACGAAGTGGTCCGGGCGTTTCCGTCTTTACTTGAAGATGTGTTGTGCAAAAAGGTAAAGGTTGCTTGACCATTCGGGGTCGTCGTGTGCGTGTGAATCCACGTGCCAGACGTGCGGGACGCCATTCTCCTTGAGCATCTTGTGAACGCCCTGGCTGACCCGGATCAGGCCATCCTTGTTCCCGCAAGCGATCCACAGCACCTTCAGCTTCTCTTTGGCATCTGCCGGGTCAGCCAGGAGCTTGGTGTCGGGAGAGAGCCCGCCGAATTCATACGTATTGGGCGCGGAGGAAAAGCCGCCGATATTCGCAAACGTCTCGACGTGCGAGAGGCCGATGTTTAAAGATTGGCCGCCACCCATAGAAAGTCCCGCCAAGGCGCGGTGTTCGCGGTCGGCGAACACGGAATAATGGGACTCGATGTAGGGGATGATGTCGTTGAGCAAGTCGCTCTCGAAAGGCGCGCCATAGCCTTCAAAACCGACGCGCCTGCCCCCATCTCGCGGGCGCGCACTGGCTGCGGCGTTGGTGGCGTTGATATTGGCATCGCAATTGGGAAAAACCATGACCATGGGCTGAATCTTTCCATCGGCCAACAGGTTGTCTATCACGTTGGCGGCGCGGCAACCTTCCAGCCATTGGCGGTTGTTGGCGCCGATGCCGTGGAGGAGATACAGCACCGGGTATTTCCGACCGGATGAATAACCGGGCGGCGTATAGACACGCATCTGCCGACGCGTGCCGAGCGTCTTGGAGTCGTACTCGATGAGGATCACGTCGCCATGGGGAACGTTGTCACGCCTCGCGTTAAACCCAGCCGGCGGCTCGGGAAACGCTGGCTTGTCGTCAGGTCCCAACTCGATCGGACCGCCAAATCCGCCGCGGCCTCCTCCTGTGCGCGGGCCGAGTCCCCCAGCTTGCGCTGGAGCACTGGCTGCCTCACCACCTCCCTGGGGAATAATCTCGATCGCGCAGATTTGAGGGTTCTCGACCTTCGGGGTGAAGGTGACCTTGATCCTGCCGTCGGTCACTTCAACCGGGACCGCCTCAATATAGGCCTTCAAAGGCCCGCCGGCTTTGACCCAGACGTCGAAATCCTTAAACTCGCGCCCCTGGACATTGAAGGAAAACACGCGTTGGCCTGGTCCGGTGATGCCGTCGAAAGTCTCTGCGAAATGCAGTTTCACCAGGTATTTCCCGTTGGGCACCGGCCACGAAAAGGCATCCATACTGTAGCGTTCCGCTCGGTAGAGGTCCGGGCTTTTGGTGTTGGCAATCTGAATATCGGGCCTCTCGATGGTTTGGCCGCCCTCGAAGCCTTGGTCGGCTAACCAGACATTACCCTCAGCATCTTTGACGGGCTCGGATTTGCCAGCTTTGATGCGGATATCCTTCGCCGTCGGCGCAGTTTCGGAACGCAACGCCGGCTCGCGTTGGGCCACAATTTCCGTTTTGGCAAAGTCACCGACCTCGCGTGTGAACTTGATTTCATTGCCGTTAGCCGAGAGCTTGCCCGTGTAGCTGATGCGAATTTCTCGATCCGGGATACTCAATAGCTCGACGAACGAAATCGTATCGCCCTCGACCTTCCCTTCCTTCAGCTCGGCTTCGCGCTTCCGGTCGCCAGCCTCTGAATTGGCTTTCCCGGTCAACTTCCCACCATCCTGGTTGAACGTGAAGATGTAGTTCTGGTGACCGATTTGTGAATCGAACTCGGATTTCCAAGTGCCGGTGACATCGGCCGCGAGCACGTTGCTTACGGTACCAATGAATAAGCAGGCGCACGCCACGAGCACGAAGCATGGTTCTTTTTTCATAGAATTGTGAGGTTATGGGTGGTGGTCATTTCTTCAGGGCCGTTGGTGTCTTACGGTAATTGCGGTGGGCTACATCCGAAGCTGCACCAGGTCAAGCCCTGAGTCGGTGCGGAGTGCCTGGAACAAACCCCACAAGAACCAAATACGGCTCTGCCCCGGCCCTTCGCAGGCACACAGCACAGTAAGCGATTGTGCGCGACGCTTGAATCCAAGCGACGAGTTGGGTTTAGTGACATTCGTCGGACTTTAGTGGTACTTGCGGCAAAATGCGGCTTTTGGACATTCATTCAGCGGCCATCGTCCCGGCGACCGGCTCCTTGGGAAACTTGCGGCTGTTCTGGGATTTAAAAACGTTGATGACTACTGAGCCCTTTTTGATCTCAGCAACTTTGTTTCCTTCATTCCCGTTTTCGGCACCAGTCGCCACTCTTGATCTGAAGGCTTTTTGTTTCGAATTCAAGCAGCGGCCCTCACTTTCTTTGCGAAAAATGAGGCCACCACCGCACCGGGGGGCACGAAGGCGTCAGAGAAGGAAATGCTTGGACGCGAACCCGGAGGCGGGTCAGGACGCAGGCGCCGGGAGGGGGGTGCCTGTTGCCACCGTGTTGCCACGGGGGTGTTGGTGAGAAAACCGCTATACAGGAGTGGAGCGAGCGAAGGGATTCGAAACAGCCTTGAACCGAATGCTTCGTGACACTAGGTGACACTAGGTACCATTCCGGGCTCTTTGAGGACCACTGTGAGTGGCATAGTCCGGTACCAATACGCAGGGTTTTCATGGCAAATTATTGCAAAAACGGTACACTGGCATCCCACAAGCGACAAAATTCGAGCGTGAACCTTCGGTTTTCCGAAGGATCTGAAGAACC
>DASYZB010000095.1 GCA_035946615.1 Verrucomicrobiia bacterium | reverse complement strand
ACGACCCGCCGTCGGGCGGCCAAAAAACATCTATAATCGACGATTTTGGGCGCAAGTCCCCAATCTAGCCGATTTAATGCCCTCCGCGCAGCACTGGCGCAACGCAGGCACCGACGCTTCCCCCTTTTGGGACAGGCTCTATCTAGTCCCGGGCAAGAAGCTGCTGTTCATGGGCGCCGAGTTTGCCCAATGGGAATCCTGGCATTCCGATGCGAGCCTCGACTGGCACCTGTTAGCTTTTCCTTTCCAGAGCGGGGTTCTGAGGCTTGTGGGCGATCTCAATTGCCTGTATCGGCGCGAACAAGCCCTCCATCGCAGCGATAGCCTTCCCGTCGGCTTCGAATGGGTTGAGCCCCACGATGCCGAGCAGAGCACCCTCAGTTGGCTCCGCCGCGACCCGCAACGGCGCGAGGTCTTGCTGGTCGTTGCCAATTTCACTCCAGTGGTCCGGCGCAATTTCCGGGTCGGTGTCCGGCGCAGCGGCAGTTGGCGCGAAATTCTCAACAGCGACGCCAAAGAGTATGGCGGGAGCGGGCAGGGAAATTTTGGCGGGCTCAACACATCACCTTTCAGCTCTCATGGCTTGCCCTATACCCTAAGCCTGACCCTGCCACCTCTGGCGCTCCTTGTTTTCAAGCACGAAGATTAACCTTATGGAAAAACTCATCTGCATTCACGGCCATTTCTACCAACCCCCTCGCGAAAATCCCTGGCTCGAATCGGTCGAAGTTCAGGACTCAGCGGCGCCCTGCCATGACTGGAACGAGCGAGTCACCTTGGAATGCTATGCCCCCAACGCCACCGCGCGCATCCTGGACGGTGAAGGCCGCATCGCGGCCATCACCAGCAACTACTCAAAAATCAGCTTCAACTTCGGCCCGACGTTGCTGGCCTGGATGAAACAGGCCTGGCCGCAAATGCACGAGGCAATCCTCCAGGCCGACAAGCTCAGCCAGCAGCGCTTCTCCGGGCATGGCTCGGCCCTGGCGCAGGTCTATAATCATATGATACTGCCGCTGGCCAACAACCGGGACCGGTTTACCCAGGTCCTTTGGGGTATTCGCGATTTCGAGTCGCGTTTTGGCCGCCAACCCGAAGGGATGTGGCTCTCTGAAACCGCTGCAGATGGGCCAACCCTTGAAACCCTCGCCGAGTTGGGAATTAAGTTCACAATACTCTCGCCCTTCCAGGCCAGCCGAACCCGCGAAATAGGAAAAAGAAGCTATCGCGATGTCGATGGCGGGCGCATCGATCCGACACGGCCCTACCTCGTCCGCCTGCGCTCGGGCCGCTCGATTTCGGTTTTCTTCTATGATGCCCCGGTCTCCCAAGCGGTCGCCTTCGAGAAGCTTTTAACCAGCGGCGAGCGCTTGGCTCACCGGCTCATGTCGGCCTTCGATGATCGACGCCAGTGGGACCAGCTCGTCCACATTGCGACCGACGGCGAATCCTACGGCCATCATCACCGCCATGGAGAGATGGCTTTGGCTTATGCCCTCCGCTTTATCGAGGACAACAACCTGGCAAGGCTTACCAATTACGCGGAATACCTCGAGAAACACCCCCCAACACACGAAGTCCAGATTCATGAAAAGAGCGCCTGGAGCTGCACGCACGGCGTCCGCCGATGGATGGAGGACTGCGGCTGCAACAGCGGGGGCCACCCCGGGTGGAACCAGGCCTGGCGCACCCCTTTGCGCAACTCCCTGGATTGGTTGCGCGACGAGCTGGCCACGCTCTTCGAGCAAAAGGCCAAGGAATTCCTCCGCGACCCATGGCAGGCCCGAAACGATTATATCTCGGTTATCCTCGATCGCTCCGACTCAACCCGCGAAAAATTCTTCTCAGAGCATTGGACCCATCCATTGCAGGACGACGAAAAAATCTCCGTCCTAAAGCTCATGGAACTCCAACGCCACGCCCTGCTCATGTACACCAGTTGCGGCTGGTTTTTTGACGAAATCTCCGGCATCGAAAGCGTGCAGGTCGTCCAATACGCCGCTCGGTCCTTGCAACTGGCACGCGAGCTTTTTGACAAAGACCTCGAAGCCGGTTTTCTAGAGCGTTTTGAAGGGGCCAAAAGCAACCTCCCCGAGCACGTTAATGGCCGGGAAATCTACGCGAAATTCGTCAAGCCGGCCATGATCGATTGGCCCAAGGCCGCCGCCCATTACGCCATCAGTTCCATCTTCGAGCAATATGGCGAAGAAACCCACATCTTTTCCTTCCAGTTCGAAGACCAGCATCGTCAGCTCTTTTCTTCGGGCAAAACCCGCCTCGCTATCGGGCGCACCCGGGTCATTTCCGAAATCACACGGGAATCCCAGGCGCTCATTTACTGCATTCTTTATTTGGGCGAACATAATCTGACGGGCGGGGTCCGTTATTTTGATTCCGAAGAGGGCTATGCGGCTATTCTTCGCGATGTCCAGGCGGCCTTTCAACGCGCTGATTTCCCCGAGACCATCCGGCTGATCGACCGCCATTTTGGCCAGGCCTCCTACTCGCTGCGGTCGTTATTCAAAGACGAACAGCGCCGGATTCTGGGTGAAATCCTCGCCAGCACAAGGGAAGACCTCGAAGGCCGCTTCCGTCTGATCGCCGAGCGGTACGAACCCCTGATGAAGTTCCTGCAAAGCGCCGGCGCGCCGTTGCCCGAAGGGCTCGATGCCATTGCCAATTCGGTCCTGCAGAGTGACATCCGCCGCCAGACTCAAAGCGAGCCCCTGAATATCGAGCGTTTGACCTCCCTGCTTCACGAGGCCCTGGCCCGGAACGGCGGAGTGCTCAATGCCCATATCAGCTTTGCTGTCAAAAATCGCCTCGAACAAATGACTCAACTCCTGGCAGATCACCCAGACGATATCGACCAGATGCGGGCTCTGCAACAGTTCGCCCAACTCGTCATGCCGCTGCCCTTGGGGCTGAATCTGTGGAAAGTCCAAAATACCTATTGGGAGATGGCGCAAAACATTCTGCCCGATTTCCAGCAGCTCGCCAACCAGCGAGAAGAAGCCGCGCAGACATGGGTCACTCAATTCCTGGCCTTGGGCGATACGCTTGGCTTTGCTACTAAATCACTGCAGCCGGCTACCCCCGCAGTCCAAATGGCGGCTTAAATGCCCTCCAGAACTCCAGGCCCTCCACTCGTCCGCGTCAGGCGCCCGATAAGGCCTTGCACTAATGTCCCTGCTGTCGAGGCTGCGCCGGCACAGGCCACGTCACGGGCGCTCGGCAAACGGATACCGCTTGCCACCTATCGCTTGCAGTTCAACGGTCAGTTTACCTTCGCCCAGGCCACCGATGTGGCCGACTTTCTGGCCGAGCTAGGAGTTTCCGACTGCTACTGCTCGCCTCTTTTCAAAGCCGCTCCTCAAAGCGCCCATGGCTATGATGTCTGCTCTTACGACCAGTTGAATCCCGACCTCGGAACTGCATCCGACTTCGAGCGGTTCGCGGCGCGCTTGCGCCAGCTTGGGCTGGGACTGCTTCTGGACACGGTCCCTAATCATATGGGCGCCGATTCGTCGAATCCCTGGTGGCACGACGTCCTGGAAAACGGGCCGGCTTCCTCTTACGCCTCCTGGTTTGATATCGATTGGCAGAGCGAGCGCCCGGGCTTGACCAATAAAGTCCTGCTCCCTGTTCTCGAAGACCACTACAGTAAAGTCCTCGAAGCCGGCAAGCTTCAGGTCGCTTTTGACCAGCGCGGTTTTGTGGTGAGCTATTTCGAGCGCTGGTTCCCGTTGTGTCCGCCTTCCTATATCTGCTTGCTCCAAGAGATGCTTCGGGTTTGCTCAACTCGAACACCGAACAGCGCAGCGCGTCGTGACCTCGAACTCCTGATTAAGAGCTTGCGGCAGCCCCAATCCAGCTCTGGCTCCTCTCCTGGCCAACCCTCAGCAACTTATGCGCTTATTGCAAATCGAGCGCACCTGCGCGAGTGCCTCGCCAAAGCCCTCAAGCAATTCAATGGCGCTTCCGGCAAGCCGCATTCGTTTGATTCGCTGCATGCCCTTTTGCAGAAACAACACTATCGCCTTGCCTTTTGGCGCATTGCTCCCGAGGAAATCAATTATCGCCGGTTCTTCGATGTGACCCAACTGGTCTCCTTGCGCGTCGAGCGTCCCGACGTATTCCACGCCACACATCGGCTCATTTTCGAGATGCTCCGCGATGGCCGGATTACCGGGTTGCGCATAGACCATCCCGACGGACTTTGGGACCCAAAAACTTATCTTCAACGCATGCAGGCGGGCGCATCGCTCATTCGCGCATCACTTTCAAAGCAAATCAGCCTTGCCTCTCAGAAGGACACTGCCCGCGCCAACGCCTCGCCCGAACCCAGCGCCGCCCCTCTCTACATCGTCGTCGAGAAAATCCTGACCGGTGACGAGCCCTTGCCGCAATATTGGCCTGTCGATGGGACAACCGGGTATGATTTTCTTAACCGGGTTAATGCCCTCTTTGTCAGCACCGCAAATCAATCCGCCTTTGACCAAATCTACCGTGAGTTTACCGGTTGTGAGACTGATTTCAAAACCCTCGTTTACAAGTGCAAAAAGAAAATTCTCGAAAGCGCTTTTTCAGGGGAACTTCGCGCGCTAGCTGGCCGTCTCAAGCGAATAGCGGCCCAGACCCGTTATGGCCAGGATTTTACCCTCCGGCAACTCGAGACTGTCTTGTCCGCTATCATCGCGTCCTTTCCCGTTTATCGTACTTATGCTGACGAAACATCTACCAGACTCTCCGAGCCTGAGACAGATTACGTCCTTGAAGCCTCCGGCCTGGCCGGGCAACGCAACCCCGGCATCAATAAAGCTGTTCTGGAATTTATCCGCAACCTCCTGCTGCTCGAAACCCCTGAGGATTGCGATGAGCGAGGAAACGAACTCTGCCGCGAGTTGGTGCTGAAATTCCAACAGCTTACCGGCCCCGTGATGGCCAAGGGCCTCGAGGACACTGCGTTTTACAAGTACAACCGGCTCGTTTCGTTAAACGACGTGGGCGGCGACCCTTCCAGTTTCGGAATCAGCTTCAAGGATTTTCAAGCCTGGTTGGACTCCCAACGCGCCCACTGGCCCAATTCCCTCCTGGCCACCGCCACCCATGACACCAAACGCGGTGAAGACCTTCGCGCCCGAATCAGCGTCCTTTCCGAAATGCCCAAACGATGGCGGCAAGCCCTCCAGCGATGGCGCAAGATGAATGGGAGACATAAGACCGCCGCTCGTGGCGTAATGGCGCCTGATGCCAATGACGAATACTTGCTGTACCAAACCCTCCTCGGGGCATGGCCGACCGAAACCGGCCTCGACGCGCTCGCCTCCTTTCGTCAGCGGGTAACCTCTTATATGCTCAAAGCCCTCAAGGAGGCCAAAACTCACACCTCCTGGACCGACCCCGACCCCGCCTACGAATCGGCCATAACCATTTTCATCCAGAAACTCCTCGACGAGTCCTTCTCGAAACAGTTCCTCGAGAACTTTATCTCGTTTCAACGCAAGGTCGCATTCTTTGGCCAGTTTAACTCCCTTAGCCAGCTCCTGATTAAAATCACTTCTCCCGGCGTGCCCGATTTTTATCAGGGCGCCGAATTATGGGATTTGAACCTGGTCGATCCCGACAACCGCGGGCCGGTGGATTTCGCGAGGCGCCGGCAAATGCTGGCAGAGCTAAAGAGCCAGTGGGCCGGTTCGCGAGCCGATCAACTAGCCCTTTTAAACGGGCTGTTGCGCAACTGGCGAAGCGGGCAAATCAAACTCCACCTGACTTGGCGCGCCCTCAAATTCCGGCGCGAACATCCGCAGCTTTTTCAAAAGGGTGACTATCTTCCGCTGAACGCAACCGGTCCCGCCGGCGAGCATGTCTGCGCCTCTGCGCGCGTGTTTGAGAACCAGACCTGCCTCTCCGTCGTTCCGCGCCTTGTCCATACTCTCGTGGCTGGTGTCGAGCGCGCCCCTTTGGGCAAAGAGACCTGGCACAACACCCAGCTTATTCTGCCCGCGGCGAAAACTGGTCAACAATATCGGAATGTGCTGACGGAAGAGCGGCTCACCGTCAACCCTCCGGGCAAGGCCTTGCCCTTGGCCGAAATCCTTCGTTCCTTTCCTGTGAGCCTGCTGGTGCTGACGGAGTCGTAACGCCTCACCTTGGAACAGGCTTACTGCGTCTTGACCCATGCCCGCAAGACCTCCGCGACGCTCCAGGCCTGGGTGATGCAGCCTCGCGGGGTAAAGGGCGGTTCGGCGTCGAATATCTCATTAATCGAGCCAATGCACCCCTCGTTCAAGTGCGGAATGAACCCCTCCAGGAATTTTCGCGCGCCGGAGCGGTCCTCGGGATGGACCTTCAACCACGCGTCAATGAATGGTCCCATCAACCAGGCCCAGACCGTGCCCTGGTGGTAAGCGGCGTCGCGCGCCCGAAGGTCGCCGAAGTACTTCGCTTTATAGTCCGGATGATCGCGGCTCAATGAACGCAACCCGACGGGTGTCAACAACCGTTCGCGGACCTGTTCGAGCACAGGTTTCCAATACTGCTTATCCAAAACAGGGTGTTCGAGCGAAAATGCCAGGAGCTGATTGGGCCGGAAGGCATTGTCATCCCCTTGTTCTCCATCTACCACGTCGTACAAATAATTGCCTTGCGGGTACCAAAACCTGCGGTTGAAGGATTCCCTTGCCTGGCGAGCCCGGGCAGCCATCGCTTCAGCCGCCTTTTCTCCCTCCTCTGCCCGCAGCCAATCCTCCATCAAACACAGGGCATTGTACCACAGCCCGTTGATTTCAACGGCTTTCCCGCGCCGGGGAGTGACCACCCAATCCTCCACCTTCGCGTCCATCCAGGTCAGTTGGTAACCGGCAGCCCCTTGGCGTAGCAGGCCATCCTTCGCATCCGCCTGTATCCCGAATTTCGTGCCGTGGAGGTGATGCTCGATTATAGCCCGCAGCTTGGGCAAAATCAGCCGCAGCGTGCCCCGGTCCTGAGTCACGGCCAAATAGCGGCTCAGCGCGTGGAAAAACCACAGCGTGGCGTCCGCGGTATGATAGAGGCCCTCGTTCTTGCCTTCTGGAAAGAGGTTGGGAATGAGGCCATCCCGGACATAATGCGCGAAAGTGCGCAGAAGCCAGCCTGCTTCGGTAAAGCGCCTGGTGGTCAGCGTCAGGCCCTCGAGGCTAATCATAGTGTCCCGGCCCCAATCTGTGAACCAGTGATAACCTGCTATCACCGTTCGCACCTCGTCACCCGCCGCATGTGCCCGCGCCGCATCCTGGATGCGCCCTGCCGGCGTAATCAGGAATTGGTCGGCTGCCAGGACCAGGTCGGCGGCTGGGGAACTTTGCGCCGCGGCCTCAGAACACGCAACCAGCCGCCGGTGCCGGTCGTGATAGAATCCCACAGCCTCCTGAGGGGTCAGGGCCAGCATCGTGCTCCACCACTCCGTGGACGCAATGAGCGTTGCGTCCCGGCGGGCGTGCAGCGTCGCGCTGAAATAGCCCGGACTCCACAACAAGCCCCGCGCCTGACAACCGCGCTCGGCCTCCTTTTGATAATGAATTTCGCGCCGTGTCCCTCCATCATAAGTGAAAGCCGAACGGTCCGCCCACAGCACCATTCGCAAACGTGGCGGGAAGTCTTCGAGGGTCACTTCGTATTCGCCGCCACTGACACTGAACCGATAGCCATCCAGGCGGCCCGCATCGACGGCCTGTTCGTGGCTGCGGAAATGTATCGAGGGCCGCAGCTCCAGTTGCACATCCTCCTGGGCGGACAACAAATGATAATTCACGTGAACGGTGTTCTGTCCATAAAGGAAGAGAACATGCTTCTCGAGAATGATGCCCTCGACTTCGTAGTGCCAGATGGGCAGGCCATTTTCGAGTCGAAATTCAGTGATAAAATGCGGCAAAGACCGTCCCTCCTCAGGCTGCCCTGATTCCTCACCGCCTATTTGCAACCTGCGGCCATCTGGAAAGCGGATCGATTCAGCCAAATGATTGAGCATGACCATGCGGCCAAATGGCGCCGGCAACGCCGCAATGAGCAGCCCATGATAACGCCAGGTCACGGTGCCCGAGATGGTTCCCGAGGCATAGCCGCCCAGTCCGTTCGTCGCCAGCCATTCACGGTGCAAGAGCTGGCGGGCGACCTCTCCCTGCGCCTGCGTCAAATCAATCCTGCGGATTAGTGTTTCCATGGATACCCGTTCTGCTGCTGAGGTTGAATCCCGCGCAATGTCCCTTTCACACTTGCGCCGGTTCAAGCACCACCGTCGCATGCCCCGGCACCATCCAGATTCCCTCCTTCTCCAAGGGCGTAATGCCCCGTCCGCCGTAACACGGAGCGTCACTGGACCATTTCAGCGTCCAGGCACTGCCTGCCACTGGCGCAAGCAGCGGCTCCGGCGCCGGGCTCAATTGCAGATCAACACCCAAATTGACCAACAGCAGCCTGTCCTGGCCGCTCTTGCCAAAAAACCGAAGCACCATCGCATCGGCCCCAAGGACAGCCCCATCGACAGCCCCTGCCCGCGGCTCTTTAAAGACCTCATCCTCGCGCCGCAGCTTCAACAGGTCATGGTGCATCTTGTAGATGTGGCGGTGCCGTTCCCGTTCCGAAAAATCCAGTTTGCAGGACTCAAAGGTCTTAACGGAGCTCGGGTCCGCGAGATGCACCTCGCTTTCGGACGAGGCAATGCTGGAGAATTGCCTCAGGAACTCATGCCGGCCTTGCCTCACCAACCGCGCCAGCTCGGGATTGTGGTCGGCAAAAAATAAGAAAGGAGCCGACGCCCAGAACTCCTGGCCCTGAAATAGTAAGGGTGTTCCAGGCCCCAGCAGCAGCAGCGCCGTCAGCGCCTTGCATCGATTCGCGCCTCCTATTTGGTGCATGCGCAACCCGCGCAACGAATTCGCCACTTGATCGTGGTTCTGCAAATAATTGATGAACTGTTCCGGCGCCAGCCCGAACGTCGGGCTTCCGCGCCGTTTTTTTTGCCAGCAAAACCATTGGCCTTGGTAAAGAAAGCCCCGCTTTACCGCCGAAATGAGTTCCTGCGGGCTGCCCTTGTAGTCGCCGTAATAGGCCTCGTTGTGCCCGGTCAGCGCGACGCGCGCCGTGTGGTGAAAATCATCGTTCCATAATGCATCCAGCCCATAACCCCCTGCCTCAAATGGCCGCGCCAGCCTTGTCTCCTGGCTCTCATTCTCGGCAGCCAAATAAACCGCCTTTCCTTGGGCGGCCTCACGGACTCGCCTCGAAATCAGCGAAAGAATGTGATTAGGCGATGCGTCGAAGATTTGCTGCGTCGCATCCAGCCGCAAGCCGTCCAGGTGGAATTCCTCAATCCAATACGCGGCGTTGGCAGTGAAAAACTCCCGGACCGGTCCGCTCTGAGGACCATCAAAGTTGATCGCCTGCCCCCACTCATTTCGGTAACGATCGGTAAAATAGTCCTCTGAGAATTGCTTCAAATAATTACCATCCGGCCCGAGATGGTTATAGACGACATCAAGAATAACACCCAAGCCGGCCCGATGCGCCTGATCAATAAAAGCCCGCAAATCATCTGGCCGTCCATAAAGGCGTGTCGGAGCAAACAAACTCACCCCATCATATCCCCAGCCAAATTGACCCGGGAAATCGGCTACGGGCATCAGCTCGATCACGGTAACGCCCAGGCGCGCTAATTCCGGTAATTGCTCTGCCGCCGCCGCCCAGGTCCCCTCCGGGGTGAATGTGCCAATGTGAAGTTCATAGATGACTTGGCCTGGCCGCTCGACCCCACGCCACTCGCCGTCACGCCAGCGGAACTGAAACGGATCGACAACCTCTGAGGGGCCATGCGGTCCATTGGGCTGAAAACGAGAAGCCGGGTCCGAAAACGATCCCGCTCCCGGTTTAAACTTATAGAACACCCCCGGATGGGCCTCGGCTACAAACCCGGAAAAGTAACCACCGGCCTCAGATTCCATCTCAACCTCTCGAAGCGCGCGAGCAGGAAAGTCCAATCGATCACAAAGCTGCAACATCATCTTCCGATGCTTTGGCGCCCAAACACGAAAATGCGTCCCGCCTCCCGCCACGACTTCGGCGCCAATGGGAAGGCGCCGCGGCTGGTGTATCTCCTTGGGCGAAACTACACCCCGCGTCCTACCCGCTTTCCGTCCCGTTCCCTGCGGGACAGCGTTCTGCGCCTTCATAAGTTATTTGCCACTAACTTGGCCTGAAATGGCCCCGCCGCAAGTGGGTGGAAACTACTTTGGAGAAAGGAAGAGGGATGGGGATGATGGCTAAGGGGGAAACATGCAGAAAAAACAGGAGGAAACGGAGATGTTATCTCCTGTTCAAACCGGGGACCGGGAACAGACCGCGCCAAGGCCTTGGAAAGCCTTGGACTGCGGTAGTCCTCTCAGCCTACTCAGTCCTACTTGGCGGCCTCGGCGGTCTTTCTTTGCTGGACCGGCCATTCAAAGCTGAGCTTAACGGGGTCGCCTGTGCTCAGCAGCCCAATCAGGACCGGAGGTTGAACCCCGAAATCGGTCATTTTGACCGTGGTGCTGCCGGAAATCTTGAGTTTCTTATCCCCAAGCGGCAGGACGTTCACAGGCAGTGCCACCTGATTGGTCACGCCCGCCACTTCGAGTTCTCCCCTGGCATCGAACACGTACGGAGCATCTTTGCTCTTGGCTGGTTCCTTCAGTGTGAGTTCGGTCACACGAAAGACGATCCAACGATGAGCGTCCGCCTTCAATTTGCCGTACATCACTTCATCCATCTTGTCGCTGTAGGGTGACCCATCTTTTTCGATGCTCTTGAGCGATGTGACCGGGATTCTGGCGATGGCGCGCGCTTCGATCTTGCCAGGCTTGACATCCTGGCCCGGCTCGGTTGGGAAATTGGACCCAGCCTCGACCGAGCCGGCAATCAAATGACCCTCGACTTGCCAATCGTGGACAGTCGATGTCCCTTCGATTCTGACCTTCATGCCGGCCCCCGGTTTGGCGTCGAAACGCGTCAGCGTTTGCGCTCGAACCCCCGTATTGAGGAGAAATAAAAGTGCGACTTGGCCCGCGATCAGTGTTCGTATTTTCATAATAGTTGTTTTCCTAAAGCAAGCGCCGCAGCAATCGGTTCCCGCTCGGCGTCAGCTCAATTCATACCATTCCGGCTTCAACACGAGTCGATTCTGACTCAGAATCGCCTCATTCGCCTTGATGCCCATCACAGTCGCCCGGAATCCTTCCAAATAGTCAGAGGCCGGTCGCGCCACCGCGCGCACTTTGGCGACTTGTTCAGCCAATGCCTTGGGATCATCGGTCCCGAATGAAGAAGTGAAATCTTCAATCGCATTGGTGATGTCCGCTGCATTCAGTGTGAATCGTTGAAGCGCGAAGAACAGCGGCGTGCTGGTGATTTCCTCTTTCTGAGCCTGCTGGCCGGTGGGCACCACCGCTTTGCTGGCATTGGCTACCAGGGCAATGCCCGTTTCCTTGTAAAACATCTCTTTTCGAGCATAAACTTCCCAGCCTAAAAGCGGTGAATCGACTTCCTTGAACAACCAGGCATTGCTTTCTCGCAGCATGACCGCCGCGTCGCTCCCATAAACAATCTCATACTGCCCGTCAAACGAGTTGGCCAGGGTGGCATCATAAAACATATTCACCCCTCCGGGAAATTCGAACACGGCCTGGACCGTGTCGGGCACGTCTCGTCCGTCATCTGTATAAAAATTAATCCCGCCAAACCCGGTGACGGCTTTTGGCATAGCGCTGAGGAACCATGCCACCTGATCAACCGCGTGGCTGCCGATCTCACCCATCAGACCGGTCGAGGTCTCCTTGCTCAGACGCCAATTCAACTCCTTCTCTCTTTCCGGTTTTGGTGATGCGGAGCGCCAACTCTGCTTTTTGTGCCACTGCGCGCGCGCCATGATCGATTTGCCAATTGCCCCCGAGCGCAGAAACGGCAACAGAAAATGCCGCTGCGGGTCCGAGCGCATCTGGAACCCGGCCTGGAACACCTGTTGTGCGGCGATTTTGGCGGCCAAGGCAATTTCCCGGGCGTCTTCGACGCTATGGGCCAGCGGTGCCTCGCAATAGACGTGTTTGCCGGCCTTGAGGGCTTCGAGGACAATCTCTTTGTGCTTGTGCGTGGGGGTGGCCACGATGACGGCTTTGATATCCTTATTGGCCAGGATCGTCTTGTAATCGGCCGTCTGCGCCGCCTTGGGGGCCGCATCGGCGGTACGGCGGACCATTGCGGGATAAGTATCGCAAATTGCCGCCACCTCCGCCTGATCAATCTGCATCAGGGTCGTAACGATCTCCCGCCCCCAAAGTCCCAAGCCGATCACCCCCACTTTCATGCGCGGTCCGGCGTACGTGCTCAAGGCCGGGGCCGGGGCTTGGCCCAGCAACTCCACCCCGCCAAGCATCGTCATCAGCGTCGCTACCGAACCGCCCTTCAAAAAATCGCGCCTGTTGAAATCCACTGCCGAATTCTCGTTTTCGTTCATATCACTAATCTATTTATACCGCTCAGGCGGAGGCGCAGTGTGCCTGTTCTCCAAGGCAGGAGCAAGCCCGGTGTCAGCGCCCACGCAGTTCCCGCTTTGTCGCCCGCCAGTTTTGCCCGCGCCATCAATGTTCTTTTGCAACTCAATCCGCTTTTTCCAGGGCTCAAATCCCCAAAATGCTTCTAATCGTTGCTAATCAGTCAGACTGAAATCCACGGGATGGAATTCATTTTTGCGCATGAGGTCAAGACAGGATTGCTTACAACGATTCGTTCATGCTCTTCGATTTGCATGTGCTTGAAAACAGCCGCTTCTTTGGCCCTCGACGAGATGGACTGAACCGCGCGGAGTTGATTGACGCTTGACAGATTGAGAAGGTCCGCTGGGCTGTTCACCCGGAACCCGCACGGTTCTCCTTGTTCGTGGATCGCACTGCTTGGCGCTTGGGCGCCACGTAAAGCTCGCCGCCTTCCAGGTGCTGAACGATCATGTCCACCGTCCGCTCAATCGCGCCCAGGTTTTCCCGCACGACAGCCAGCGCATTGCGCCCCAGTTCCTCCCGTCGCCCTTCATCCGCCAGCAGATTCTCGAGCGCTTTCTCCAGCTCCGCGGCATCATGGACCTGGACCGCTCCGGCGCGCCCAAGAAAACTGCGCACTACTTCCGCAAAATTCTCCATGTGCGGCCCGAACACCATCGCTTTGCCCAGAGCGCCGGGTTCGATTGGATTTTGGCCTCCCTGCGCGGTCAGGCTCTTGCCGATGAAAATGAGAGTAGCCTGCTCATAAAAATACTTCAGCTCACCGGTGGTATTGACGAGCAGGCATTGGATTTGATTTTCGCCATACCGGGTAGAAGCCGTGATTTCATTCCGGTAAATGAATTTGATGCCGTGCTTCTCCAATTCCCGGCCCACCTCGCGGCTGCGTTCGAAATGACGCGGGACCAACACCAGGAAAAGGTCCGGGAAACGGGCGCGCAAGCGGAGGAACTGGCCGGCCAGGATTGCTTCCTCACCCGGGTGCGTGCTGCCGGCCACCAGCACCCGCGCCCCGCCGGGCACGCCCAACTGCCTCAGCATGCCCGGCACATCCAGCCGCCGGCGCTCATCCAGCTTTGCGGCGTCAAATTTCATGCTCCCCACCACGTGAATCCGCTCCGGCAGGCAACCCAACTCCCGCAATTTGGCTGCGTCCTCCTCATTCTGAGCGCCGACGGCTGTAAACGACCCAAAAAGACGGCGGAACAGAAAACCAAAATAGCGATAGCGCGGGTAGGACCGGGCTGAGAGCCGGGCATTGACCAGGAACAGGGGAATGTCCATGGCACGGGCGCGCCAGAGGAAGTTTGGCCATATCTCTGCCTCGACGAGCACAATGGCTTCGGGACGAATGGTCTTGAGCGCATGCGAAACGCACTTACGGAAGTCTATTGGAAAATAAATCCGGCTGACATGGCTGGGCAATTTGCGGTGCAGTTCTTCCATACCCGTTGTCGTGGTGGTGGAAACCACAACCTTGAGGTTCGGCAAGCGCGGTTCGAGCGCTCGAATTAATTGCGTGCAGATGTTCACCTCGCCGACACTGACCGCATGCAGCCAAAGCGTATGGCGATTGGTAATTGCCTGTTTAAATTTGGAATTGTAACGCCCAAAGCGTTGCGCGAAGCCCTCCACCCAATTGCCTCGCCGCCACATGCGCAAGAAGTAATAGGGAGCGGACAGGGCGAAAGCGACCGTGAACAAGATGTTGTAAAGGATCCGCATGGTGTTGGCCCCAGCTCTCCGTTCCGCCGCCCATCTTCCCTTACCTGGACCCCCAACGCAAAACAAATTTCCAGCCGCCACCACTGAGGAAAGATCAAGGATAAGGGATGAAAGATGAGGATTTGGGCCTCCCTTCATCCCTCATCCTTCTCATATTGCCAGCAGATCGCGGCTGCGTTGGCGCACCTGTTCTTGGCGCGCGGCCACTGCCAACGCCGTCTCGGCCTTTTCCTCAAATAAGAGCGGGAAAACCAAAAGCGGATAGGGGGTAACCCATGCCAATGCGGCTGCCTCATTGGCTGCCCGGCGCACTCGGCTGTTCAAGTCCGGTTCCCAAAGTTCTTCCAGCCTCTCGGCCAATAACCGGCTCTTGAGCCGCTCAAAACGGTTCTCCGCATCCGCTCGGAACGGCGCCCCCGCCACCGCTCTGACCTCAAACCGCACTTCCGGCGCGAACCGGGTTAGGACCCTTTTGCTTTTCGCATTCATCATCATTTCTTTCTTTTTGACCGCATTGCGACGCTTATTCTTCAACAAAAAACCCGCGATTGACTGGCAATCGCGGGTTTCGTTAAATTCAATAATCTCGATTAGAAGTTACCCCCCGCGCTGCCGCCACGGCAGACACAACGCTGCCACATGGACGTCTGCCCCTGGGCACTCTGGCCGTGGACAAAAATGTTCACTTTCTTCATAATCGACGCGCCTAAGAAACACGCCAAATGCTCTCCTGTCAAATTGTTTCTGGCCTTTCCGCTTTGACGCGCGCAGCCGGCCACGCTAAAAGTGGGCAGTTTCACGCCGATTTCGCTGCCGATCTGCTGTGGAATACCTTGTGGGGACAGCCGTAAATGTTACAATAGGAAAGGAATGAGCGACAAACCTTTGAGAATGGTTACCTGCCCGGGGTGCGAAGCCAAGGTTTTCATTCCCGGAGACCTGGCCCCACTCTCGACGGAGCCCTGCAAACGTTGCGGACATCCCATCATGATGCCCATGCAACTGCGCCAGTTCGAGTTGCGCAGCAAAATCGCCTCCGGTGGCCAGGGTAAAGTCTATCGCGCCTTTGATACCGTCCTCGAACGGCTGGTCGCAGTCAAAATCATGCGCAAAGAACTCGAAGCCGATAAGGTCGCCTTGGAGAGTTTCATTCGCGAGGCCCGGGCCTGCGCCTCGCTGAACCACACTAATATCATCCATATTTATGCCTTTGATGACTCCGAAGGCCAAAGATACCTCGTCATGGAGTTGGCGGATCGCGGGAGCCTCGACTCACGAATTGAGAAGTATCAGCGCCTCCCGGAATTGGACGTGCTGGACATTGGGATTAAAATCGCCTCGGCCCTTGATTTGGCTCTCAAACACAATCTTATCCATCGCGACATCAAACCCGGCAACATCCTCTTCAATTCTGATAACGAGCCCAAGCTCATCGATTTCGGCCTGGCCCGAAGCGTCGAGGTTGAACCAGAGTCCAACATGGTCACTGAGGGGACGCCCTATTACGTCGCTCCTGAAAAGATCAAACGCGAAAAGGAGACGTTTCTTTCAGATATGTACAGCCTCGGCTGCACCCTCTATCATGCCCTCACCGGCCATGTGCCTTTCGAGGCCCCCAGCGTTCAGGAATTGGTCGCCGCCCACGTCAACATCGCCCTGACTCCTCCCAACCTGGTTGTCCCCGAAATCACGCAACTCACCAGTGAGGCCCTGGTCCGTGTTTTAGCAAAAGACCCGCGCGATCGTTACCTCAGTTACGATGAATTCACCATGGCCCTCTACCAGGCGCGGGCCCAGTTGCTTTTGCAGCAATCGCAAATGGTCCCCGCCAAGGGAATCAAGAGCAAAACCAGTTGGTGGCGCCGTTAAGCGCTCCTATTCCCCCGTACGGGGCTTGCTTCTCTTCGGGCCGAAATTGACGCTGCTGGCGATCCATTTCCCGCCTTCAGCAGGTTTCACATACCCGCTGACCGGTTCACCCACCACGCCATCGGCTAAAGTCGCGGGCTTATCAGCTTTCTTTATCCGAGTTTGGGCGGTGATCTGAAAAGTGCGTTTGCCAACCGTTATCGTTTTTGCCTTTGGGTCGAGCGCGGCCAGTTTGCCGTGGAAAGGGCCTGGAAGGGGCCTCTTTGCGGTTCTGGGTTGTTTGGCCGCCGGGTTATTCGTGGTTTGGGCTTCGATTTGGGCCGGCGCGTCCACCAACATGGCCGTTAAACCAACGAGCACCAGAAGTTTTAATAGGGATTTGAGCATAGGATTTACCATTTTCCTTCCGCTAAAAGGGCCGTCACGTTTTTGGCCAGGTCTCCGGCCAGCAACGGCAGGGCCTGGCGCTCAGCGCTCGGCAGGTCGCTGCCGACTCGGATGAGGGTGAATCCCGAGACCGGTTGGTCCAGAAGCACCTTGCCCGTGGCGCGCTCGCGGGCAGTCACCTGCGCCCGCATTTCCAGTCGGAAGTCGCGCACAGTGAGGACATCCACCGAGGCGAGGGTAACCTCGACCCGCACATAGCGGATAATGTTGCCGCTGACGATAATATCGCCGTCCCCATGCGACGCCAGACGGAAGGTGCCGTCGTGTTGGAATTCCTTGCGCAACTGGGCGGTCACTTCATCGGTCAGAAGCGGCTGTAGAGTGCGATTGGCAAAGGGATTGATCTGGACCGATTTCTCCCCAGCTTCGAGCCCGTTGGTCGGCCCCAGCTTGTAACCGGCGCAACCGCTCAAGACGAAGCCAAGCAAGACGGCCAGGCACAATCCCCAGAGAAGGCGCATTTTAATTGGTTGCAGGCAGCGTCCGCTTCTTCAACTCGTCGATGCGCATCCGTGCCTGCGTCGCATACTGCGAGTTGGGGTCCTGCAGCAGGACTTCATTGTAATAGACCAGTGCCCCGTTCCATTTCTTGTACTTCTCGTAGAACTTTGCAATCTCGAAATCCCCGCGCGCCTGCTCGGTCTTAAGACCGACGATGATCTTTTGCGCCTCCGCTACCCGCTTGTCTCCGGGGTAAAGCGTCATGAAATCTGTAAAAGTGGCTATCGCCTGGCTGGCGGTATTCTGGTCGTACTCGGCGGTTTGGGCCTCCTGTTTGTAGCAAAGACCCTGTCGATAAACCGCGTCGGCGGCTAACTGCGGCCTATCGTGATAGCGGTCCGCAGCCATTTCATAAGCCTTGGCTGCCACCGCATAGTTCTTTTGCTTCTCGCGCGCGGCGCCGATTTTCATTTGGGCCTGAGGGGCCACCTCGCTGTAAGCCCCGTTTTTGACAATCTTTTCATACATCGAAGCCGTCTTGTCCATCGAAGAAAATATCGGGATAACACCCCACAATTTGAACCATTTGCCGGCCAGGTATTGGTTGGCGATATTAAACTGCCGCTGGAGAATCTCGTCGTAATTGTCAATCTTTGGCTGTTTCTCGAGGACATTCTGGTATTCCTGGAATGCCTTTTCGTCGCGCCCCTTGGCTTCGTAGCAACGGCCCACCAGATACTGCGCCCGCGGCGCGTAATCAGAAAGTGGCCAGACCCTCACCACTCGACGGGCGGCTCTCAAGGCCAGGCTGTAATCCTTTTTCTCGAAGGCCGTCTGCGCCACTTCGAGCTGATCCTTGGCCCGCGCTCGCTGCCATTTGCCTCCCCCGCCCACAGGCTCGTAGCTCCATCCTTCCCCTGGCCGGTATATAAGCGGGGCCGGCGAGCGCGAAGGAAAAGCCAGCAAACAAAACAACATCAGCAACAAACAAATCCACCGACGATTCATGGCCGCCACGGTAGCCACAGCGCGACGGCAAGTCAATCGCAGCCGAGGATGCTTCCACGCATTCAATCGCAAAAGAACGAAGACGGTGCGGCCGCGAAGCAACGCAAAGAGCGCAGAGAAACTAAATAAGAAGTTGCTGTTTAATTTCTTTGCGTTCTCTGCGTTCTTTTGCGCTAACGCTCCTGCTGCAGGTATGCGTTCCCGGGTCCCTATTCCTGCTGGGTTGAGGACGGGAGGGTTGACGCCGTATAGACCGAGCCAGGCGCGTGATGCCTATTGGCTTGCCGCGTGAGCAGCTCATCCAGTTTCTCCAAAGATTGATTGGCTACCATCTGGTAGTTGGAGACAGTGGGAGCCAAATCACCGGATTTCGAACTCGACGCATCTGCCAGAACGGGGAGAGGCGAAGGCCGTGGGGTTGCCGCATGGCGCCAGAAGATGGATACCAGCAGAAGTACGGCGGCTGCCGCGCCAACCAGGGAGAGACCCATGCGCAACCTCTGCTTTATTGCTCGTGCGGGTTGCAGGACTGGCAGCCACTCAGTCTGGTCAACCCTCAATGTATTTAAGAGCCGCTCGTGGAACTCGTCGGACGCCTGGACTTGCGGAAGTGAATCGCGACCGCTTAATCGGTGTGTCACCCTGGAAATTTCGTCCAGATATTCCCGGCACCCCGCACACTGCTCGATGTGCGCCCGAAGCCCATGGGACGCCTGGGCGTTTAAAGCGCCCAGAGCCAGCCAGGTGATATGTTTGCGGTTTCTACGGCAAGGTTTCATAAATTTTCTTTTGAATAGCGCGTGTTGTCTCCCGCAGTGAGCGCTCGCATGCGGCGCAGTTTGTCCAGCGCATTGAAGAGGCGAGATTTGACTGTGCCGACAGAGCAGCCCAATGCAGCGGCAATGCCTTCGAGCGAATCATCTGCGTAAAAGCGCAGATAAACAACCTGCTGATGTTTTGGGGGGAGCGCCTGAATGCACTTCCTGACCAGGAGCGCCTGCTCCTCGAGGGCGGCGGCATAGTCGGGCAGCGGCTCGGGAGAGGGCAAGCGGTCGATCTGGCTCTGGAATTGCTCCTGATCGAGTTGAACCAGCGTCGAGAAAGCCAATGGACGCCGTGCGCGGCGCATATTGCGATAGCGATTCAAGAGGATGGCGCAAAGCCAGGTGAAGAACCTGCATTGCCCATTATAGCGCTTTAGAGATTTCCACGCTTCTACCAATGTGTCCTGGGCCAAGTCTTCAGCTTTGGTAAAATCTCCGCATATGGCCAAGCCCTGCATGAGCAGCTGCGTTTCGTAAAGGCGGCAAACCTCGCCAAAGGCCTCCGCATCCCCGGCGCGGGCCAGACCCAGCAGATCGCGTGTGACTGAGGAATCGCTCTCCACGATGGTTGAACTCAGGTCAGGCATGTTTCAGTTGGACATTGCTGGATGGGCATTCTCACACTCCAACACCATGGACAAGGGCCACCTGGAACGCGGCCCTACCATCCAGGACATTGCCATTTTTGAAGGGCATCGATGTTATTTAGCGGCACCTGTTAAAGGCAGTGACTCTCCGGCTTTAGGCCCATCCACGTGAAAACCGGGTCCGGTTGTCTCCACGAATATCAGCATCTCGGGAAAACCTGAGCCGCTGTAGGCGGATTTGAGCGAGAACCCACGGTCCACACCTTCAAAGACGAAGCGCTGGAATTGGAACGGCCCCTGGCCGAACGGGTCGTTCACGGTCTGCAATCCCGGCATGCCATTCACCTTATACTCTGCCGCCGCGCGCACCATTGCCAGCCACACTTGGATGTTGAATTCCCGCTGCTTGGCTCTCTCGAAGGCGGGCCCCGGGAAAGCCCCAGAGAGCAGCGGGTTGGAAGATGCCTCGAGCTGAGCCCTGAATTGCTTGGCCTGCTGCTGATAAGTTGCCGGGGGCAAGGTTAAGATTTCTGCCAGCCGATCATAAAGTTGCCCTTCGTCGCTCAGCAACGTAAGGAGGCCTTGACTGGTGCCTCCCGCAGCGCGCGCCAGAGGTCCCCAAATATCTGTCTTGCCCCCTTCGTTGAATTCCACGGGGGCCAGGTCCTTATGAATCTGCTCCATCACTTTGGCGTCGTCCCCTGGGTTGGCTTTCTGCAAAAACAAAATCCTGTTGACCAGCCAGTCATGGAACATGGCTTTTTCTGTTGGAATTGATCCGGCCAAGGTCCCACGGACCGGCCCGGCATCGAGCCCCTCTGCCAACTCTTTAAAGGTCTCAGGCGAGAACCGGCCGAAGTTCTCGGCAATTGTCGTGCAGTCAATGGCTTCGCTCGCGATTTGGACCAGCACCGAAATGAGGGTGCCGTCGCGGGAGGCATTTCGCGCCACCGCAAAGGCAGCCAGCAGATCGTCGCGCGCATCGGATTGGCGGTCGTGCTGCAGCTCCCACATCACGCGAAACTTCGTAGCGACAGCGACAGCTTTGCAGCGGGCCAGACCCGGCAGCAGCGTCGCCGGACCTCGACTGATATCGATGCCCCAGTCGCACGGCACAGTACAGGCCGCAGCCTGTCTGACCAGGGAGAACTGGGGATCATATCCGGCAAAGATTGCGTCAAACTTCTCCGGCAGTTTTCCCGCTCGTCCTTCTCGGGAATAGAGAAAATCGCTATCGGCATTTGAAAGGGGTTCCGGCGCCGCAAGAAACGCCTGGTAGTACAGCAAGGCCGGATTGATGTCGGTGCGCAAAAGGCCCGCGGAAAAAACTGGGAAGTAAAAATCGGGAGGGAATGGTTGAGCGATCGACCCAATGATTCCTCCACTGAGCAACAAAACATATAAAGAGATTTTTTTCATGTTGGGATGAGGTGATTTTAAATCTGTCTGCATTCTGCCCATTAATAACGTGAACCCTTCAAAAGGTTCATTTTTTTGAAGATGGTTGCGATGCCTTGAGCCCCCCAAATCTGCGGGCTTGCGTCTGGCCGCCCATTTGACGCAGCCTGTTGCGGTGGCATCGGCGTCTTTGTCAGAAGAAAAGCGGTTACCCCGCGCGCCTTTGAAACGGTGCGCTTGGGCGCAGGGCGAGCTTTACACGGCCTATCATGACCGGGAATGGGGCGTGCCGGTTCATGACGACCGCTTGCTCTTCGAGTTCCTCATCCTGGAAGGGGCACAGGCGGGTTTAAGCTGGGTTACCATCTTAAAAAAGCGTGAGAACTATCGGCTGGCTTTCGACCATTTCGACCCCTCTAAAGTGGCCCGCTATGACTCGCGGAAAATAGGCAGGCTGCTGACCGATGCAGGGATTGTCCGCAATCGGCTCAAGATTCAAGCCGTAGTGCAAAACGCAAAAGCCTTTCTCGCCGCGCAAAAGGAGTTTGGCACTTTCGATGATTACGTTTGGCGGTTCGTCGGCGGAAAACCCATTTGCAATGCGCGGAAATCACTGAAAGACATTCCCGCCCGCACTCCCTTATCCGACGAGATAAGCAAGGATTTGATCAAGCGTGGGTTCCGGTTCCTCGGTTCTACGATTTGTTACGCATTCATGCAGGCTGTGGGGATAGTCAACGACCACACGACGGATTGCTTTCGCTACATCGAATGCTCTCAAAACCAGCATTCAGTATCGGCTACGGCCCCCTGACCCAAGCTCTGAAGGGGGCTCTAGGGTTTCCGCACGGTACGTCCGGAGTGCCACTGGCCCGTACTCCCGTTATTCCCTTTTGCCGCTTTTTCCTCGGTTTTTCTCCTTGGCTTACGATGAGCAAAGTAAGATAGTAAGACATGATAACTAAACTATCGAGCAAAGGTCAGGTGGTCCTGCCTAAGCAGGCGCGGATGCGCTTGCGTCTGCGTGCCGGAGTGAAGTTGCTGTGCCAGGTTGAGGGGCAGTCCATCGTGCTGACACCTGAGCACCCTGTAACCGATCATCCGCGTTTGATGACCGACGCGAAATCCGGTTTGCGCATCACGAAGTCACCAGCCAATACCAGAGTCACCAGTGCGGATGTGCGGTCGGCTCTGCTCGATTTTCCATGAGATACCTGCTGGACATCAATTCGCTGATTGCGCTCGCTCACACCGGGCATTCCTTGCACGCCAAAGCCATGGATTGGTACGTTTCAGTCCTGGACTCTGCCACCGGTTTTCATACTTGTTCGATTACTGAAATTGGGTTTGTGCGGGTCGCTGTGGTGACAGGCCTCCAAGCCGATATCGCTGCGGCCAAGCAAGCCCTTGGCGCGCTCAAGTCCTCTTCGAGAATCCGGTTCGAACTCATTCCAGACGACCTCAGCGCAGATCAACTGCCCGCCTTCGTCAAGAGCCCGCAATCGGTCACCGATGGGCACTTGGTGGAATTGGCCCGGAAGCACTCGGTGCGGCTGGCTACCCTGGACCGGGGCATTCCTGGCTCCTTGTTCATTGGATAGTCCGACATTCGGACCTTCCCAAAGCCCAAAGAATCTACAGCTACCTGCACTCCACCCTGTTAGCTCGTCAAAATGCCGCCCTGGCTGGCATTGGTGACTAGCTTTTGATAACGTTTGAGCCAGCCGTTCAGGTCGCGCTTGACCGCTTGCCAGCCCTGCTTTCGCTCGGCTAGCTCAGAATCTGTAAGGACCATATCAATCCGCCGATTGGGGAAATCGATCCGCAATCGATCGCCATTGCGCAGCAAACCTATCGGACCACCCTCAGCGGCCTCGGGAGAGACGTGGCCAATGCAAGCGCCCGCAGTGCCGCCGCTGAAACGGCCATCGGTTATCAGGGCGACTTTGTCGCTCAACCCCATGCCCACAATATAACTGGTGGGCGACAGCATCTCCTGCATCCCGGGCCCGCCACGGGGGCCTTCATTGCGAATCACGACCACGTCACCCGCTTTGACCTTGCCGGCCAGGATGCCCTCGCAGGCCTCCTCCTGGCTTTCGAAAACGATCGACGGCCCCTCGAACACGAACTGCGGCCCGCAATAGGCCTTAAAGGCATCGCTGATACCGGCTGTCTTGACGACGCTGCCATCAGGGGCAAGCTGGCCGTAAAGAATCGCCAAGCCGCCATCGGCGCTGTAGGCAGTTTCCTTGTTACGGATGCAATCCTGCGCGTTAAACATGAAGGCCGAATCGTAAGGCATCAGGCCGCTGGGCTGGGCCTCTTCGAGCTGTGTCGGGCGATATTCGTGATAGGCCTTGCTGATCTGCCAGCCCCGCAAGCGCCCGGTCCGCAACAAACAGAACCGCTTCTTCTCGCCGCCTTTCCCATACTGCCACAGGAGCAGCACCGGCGTTCCCTTGAGCTGGGCCAACTCGGCCCGCACCATCCCTTTGAACTCGGCAAATTTCTCCTTCAACCCGCCCTCAATGGCCTGGGGCCCTTTCCACGTCGTGTTCTCGTTGACCTGAAATTCAGCGTCGTCGGTAAAGAGCGCAGCCGCAGCCGCTGCGTCCGAAACGTTAAATGCCGCAGCCAGGCGCCATAATGTAATGGCGCGCGGGTCGGCGGGGAAAAACATCAAGGGTTTAGGCGCCAGATTTCCGTTTGCGGTGCGGGCTGCCGGGCCCAGTTTGTCATTGGGGTCGAGCACCAGGGCCGAGCAGCCGGAGATTCGAGCGGTCCTGGCCCAGGCCGTCGCATGCGCCGAACGCACGTCCCATTCGTCGATATTCTCGCCGAGGGTTTTGCCAGTGACTGTTTTGCAATCCAGGTTGAGGGCGCCCATGCGCTTGAGTTCACCCAGGATGGTATGAATCCCTCCCGCGCGGTGCACATCCTGGACATGATAATTGGACGAGGGCGACACCTTGCATACGCACGGCACGCGCCGTGAAATCTCATCGATGCGCTTGATATCGTAAGGAACACCCGCCTCACGCGCGATGGCCAGGGTGTGCAGGACCGTATTGGTCGAGCCGCCCATGGCCACATCGAGCGCCAGGGAGTTGTCGAAGGCTTCCACGGTCGCGATGTCACGCGGTTTGAGGTCCTTCTTCACCAAATCAATAATTGCCCGCGCCGCCCGGTCATAGAGCGCCTCGCGCTCCTTCGACACCGCCAGGATCGTCCCGTTTCCGGGCAGCGCCATGCCCAGCGCTTCGCACAAACAGTTCATCGAGTTTGCCGTGAACATTCCCGAGCACGACCCGCAGGTCGGGCAAGCGCTTTGTTCAAGCCGTTTGAGGTCAGCCTCGGAAATCTTGCCTGTCTGCAACTCGGCCACTCCCTTGAATACCGTTATCAAGTCCGACTTCTGCGTCGCGGGCCGCAGGTGCTCGGGCAATTCGCCGTCTGCTGCGTGGGAGGCCACCCCGGCGGCCATTGGACCCCCGCTGACAAATACCGTCGGTATATTCAGGCGCATGGCGGCCATCAACATCCCCGGCACGATCTTGTCGCAGTTGGGAATGCACACCATCCCATCGAAGCAGTGCGCCCGGACCATCGTCTCGACGCAATCGGCAATCAGCTCCCGCGAAGGCAGGGAATACTTCATCCCGCCGTGGCCCATGGCAATACCGTCATCGACCCCAATGGTGTTGAAAATAAACGGCACGCCGCCGGCCTCGCGCACCAGGCGCTTAACCAGCATCCCAATCTCGTTCAAATGGGCGTGGCCCGGTATGCAATCGGTGTAACTGTTGCAGATGGCGATAAATGGCTTGTCCCAATCGGCTTCCGATTCAATCGAGCCGGTCGCCCGCAGCAGAGAGCGATGCGGGGCGCGTTCGAAGCCTTTCTTAATCACATCAGAGCGCATAAAATAGAATCCCGTTGCCTAAATTAACGGCAAGCTCGGAAGATAGCAGCCGGGCAGCGCCGTGTCACCCGCATTGTTGCTTCGCATTGTTGTGCGTGCTTCGGCCACAGACCGGAATTGAACAGGAGGAAAGGGAGGGACAGAGATTTCCTTTCTCTGTTTGCTCTTGTTAGAGCCCAAGGCCCATAGGGTATTCATCCGGCGAAAGTGGGAAGGAGTGCCTATTGTTGACTGGGCTGAATGGCCTAACGATGAAAGGCAATGCAACGCAACAGGTCTCTCGTTTACAGGCTGGTTTCTGCATTTCACAATGATGCGGCCAAGGCCGCTTGCAACCCGGTGCAATGGGGTCTGCGCTTTTTACCTGCGCTGTGGTTTTGCAGCTCCTTGTCCGCAGCGATTCCCTCGCCTGCAGATGTTCAAACGCCACAAATTGGGGCCAACGCCCTCCACATTCTCTCCCCCAATTTGCTCGAACTTTTTCTGGTCAATACCAAGCAACCCGACCCGGGGCGCGTCCAAGGATGGGACTGGGTGAATGACCAGCAGGCATTTGTCGCGCCGAACATGTCGAGCCTGCAAGTGCTGGTCAATGGCCAAACCCGCTTTGTAGCGGGGGTAGGATTTAAACGCCGCGCTCTTTACGCGCCGCTGCTGACATGGGATTTGCGAATCGGTAATCAACTGTATCTGCAATTGACCAATCCCATTCCAACCGGCGCCTCGGTGCAGGTGGTCAATGATGGAACGCTCTGGCCGGCCAACATGGCCTTTGCGGCTGTGGCTGACCCGCTCCGGTTCAACCCGGCGATTCACATAAACGAGGAAGGCTACCTGCCTGCTTACCCGAAAAAGGCGGCTGTCGGCTACTACCTGGGAGACCTTGGTGAAATGCCAATCCCGACCAACGCCTTCTTTGTTGTGAGCACCCAAAGCGGCGCCACTCTATACCAGGGCACGCTGACTCTGCGCCCGGATGTTGGCTATAATTATACCCCAACGCCTTACCAGAAAGTTTATGAAGCCGATTTCAGCAGTTTGACCGCCCCCGGTGAATACCGGCTCGTCGTCCCGGGAATGGGCGCGTCGCTCCCATTCCGGATTGACGAGGGCATTGCGATGGATTTCGCCCGCACGTACGCCTTGGGGATGTACGAGCAGCGCAGCGGCTGCGCGGTGGTGTTGCCATTCACCCGCTTTACTCATGGTATCGACCACGTAGCTCCCGCCGCCGTGCCTACCAACGACTCGGCGCCTTTTGCCTTCACCTGGCAAACTGTTCTGAACTATTCCAGCGAGGTTAACCCGGATAACCCGCCGCAAATCGCGCCCGGCCTCACGAATTATTCGGCGCAGCTTTTTCCATTCGTAAATCAAGGAACCGTCTCGGTGTCCGCTGGCCATTTCGAGGCGGGCGATTACAACCGCGTCACCTGGAACGGGGCGCAACTGGTCCATATCCTGGTGTTCGCGGCCGATTCGCTGCCGGGTATTGGCGCCCTGGACAATTTGGGCTTGCCGGAGAGCGGCGATGGAATCAGCGATGTTCTCCAGGAAGCAAAATGGGAGGCCGATTTCCTGGCCAGGATGCAGGATGCAGACGGCGGATTCTACTATTCGGTCTATCCTCAATATCGCGAATACGAAATGGACGTGCTGCCGGAGAATGGCGACCCGCAGGTTGTCTGGCCCAAGAACACGGCCACCACGGCGGCGGCCGTCGCGGCGCTGGCGCAGTGCGCCTCTTCTCCTCATTTCAAGCAAGCCTATCCACAAGCCGCCAGCAATTACCTCGCCAAAGCCTTCCTGGGCTGGCAATTCCTGACAAATGCCATCGCGCGATTTGGAATCGATGGCTCCTATCAGAAAGTTCAGCATTTCGACGACGATTTCACCGCCCATGACGAACTGGCCTGGGCTGCCTGTGAACTGTTCCTGGCCACCGGCAACCCGCAGTATCAATCAAATCTCTTCGCGTGGTTCCCCGATCCCGCCGACCCGGCCACCTTTCGCTGGGGTTGGCAGCGCATGGCTGTTTGTTATGGCAACGCAATTCGCGATTATGCCTTTGCTGTCAGCAGCGGCAGGTTGGCGGCCAGCCGAATCAACCAGGATTACCTGGCCAGGTGCATCAATGTCATTACCAACGCCGGCAACGATATGCTCGGCTGGTCCCAGGATAACGCGTATGGCACCAGTTTCCCCGACCTCAACAAGGCCTATCGCAGCGGCGGCTGGTACTTTTCCGCCGAGCAGGCCTTCGATTTGGTGGTTGCCTATCAATTCAATCCCAGCCCCTTGTACGTGGATGCGCTGCTGCGCAACATGAACTACGAAAGCGGCTGCAACCCCGTCAACATTTCCTACGTCAGCGGCCTGGGCTGGAAACGACCGCGCAACATCGTGGACCAATACTCCCTGAACGACGGGCGCACCCTGCCCAAAGACGGCGTGCCGGCCAGCAACATTATCGCCGGCTTCCAGCCAGTCTGGACTTACGGCTGGGAACTCATGGCCCTTTCCTATCCAGACGATTCGGCCGATACCGCGCCTTATGCCTACTACGACCGCTGGTGCGATGATTGGAATGTCTCGACTGAGGGATCGACAACCGACATGGCGCGCAGCTTCGCCGCCACCGCGTGGCTCGCGGCACGAACCTCCCTCGCCGGGCAACCATGGCACGGGACTAATGCAACCCTTATTGCGCCTGCCGGCGTTAGGCTCGTTGGACAACCGGTAACCGTGACGCTGAATGTGGCGGACACCAACCTGACCGCCGCGCGTATCGTGTGGGAAGCAAGCGGCCAGGAAGCGACTTTTGGCGCCCAGAGCTTTACTTTCACACCAGGACCACAATCGACCAATTATTGGGTCGAAGCTGAGGTGCAGTGGCCGGATGGCCGTCGAGCCTTTGGGACCAACTCCGTCTCCGTGAGCGCCAGCGGCCCACCGGTTTTGACAAATACCCAATCACTGTCCGGTGGCGGATTGGGCTTCACGCTCACCGGCGCGCCACTGGCAACTTATGTTATCGAGGCATCAACGGACCTGGCCCACTGGACCCCCGTCATGACGAACGCCTTGCCGGCCAACGGCCTGGTTACCATCAGCGATCCCCAGGCCGCATCCTTTGCGCAACGGTACTACCGCGCAGTGGCAATGCCTTAAGCCGCCCTTGGGTGAAGACCCTATGGCGGTATTCCCGGGAGAACATAGGTTTTGGGCGAAAGAGGATACCAGTATGGCCGAAACGACCTCACAACCCAAAACCAAACGACGACCCAGCGCAGCCTTTATGAAACCCGTGCAGCCGGATGATAAGCTCTCCGATGTCATTGGTAATCAGCCAGTGGCGCGGACGGATGTCACCCGCAAGCTTTGGGATTACATCCGCAGCCATAATTTGCAGGACCCCGAAAACAAGACCTTCATCAAAGCCGATGAAAAGCTCAAGGCTGTTTTTGACGGCAAGGAGCGGGTCAGCATGTTTGAGATGACCAAGCTGGTGTTTGGACACGTCAAAGGGGTTTGACCCTTCCCCTCGAACTGCGCACTATCGGGCTCGATGTGTGCTCGATCCCTATTGGCTTTGACCGCTTGGGCCTGTCTAGCTGTGTCCGCTCAAGAGACAATGCCTGCAGCCCGCGCTCGCTGGCTTTCTTTGAGGGACTGCTTCGACCTGGCCCTCGGGCGAAATTTGGACATCCAGATCGAACACCTCAACACCACGATTGCCCACGCCAATCTCAGCGGCGCTTATGGGGCCTACATCCCCACTTTCTCGGCCGATGCGCGGCACGAGTTTGTGTCCCAGCCGGGCGATTTCGATTCGCAAAAGTTCAATCCGGATTTCCCTTATGAACTCAACGCGGACAGGATTGGTTCCAGCCTCGCGGGCGCTCTGCCATTTGGGTTGAGTTATGACCTAAGCGCTTTTGGGCGGGAAGACAATGCCCGCACGGATTTTCGCGGCGGCAATCCCAACGATGTCGCGGTCTTTCCGGGCGGCATCCGCAGCACCAACAATTATTTTTCGGATGCGCGCCTGGACCTGCAGCAGCATTTGTTGCGCGATTTTTGGATCGATGCCGATCGGGAACGCCTGCTGTTGAACCGCAAGGACCTCAAAATCTCCGAGCAAGCGCTCCGATTTCAAATCATGAAGACCTTGCTCGCCGTCGAGTTGAGCTATTACGACCTGATAGCAGCGCGGGAAGACGTCCGGGTCCAGGAAAAGACGCTCGAACTGCGGCAGCAGTTAGTGGCGGAGACCCGCCGGCGCGTTGAGGTCGGAGATTTGCCGCCGCTGGACAGCGACCAGGCCGAGACGCAACTCCAAAACACCCTGACCGCCCTGACCGCGGCGCGCGAGGCGCTGGTTACAAGGCAGAACGGCTTGAAAAGCCTTTTGACAGATAATTTCCGCGATTGGGCGGATGTCGATTTGGAACCGGCTGATGCGCTGCTGGCAATCCAGGCTGAGCTGAACCGCTCGGCTGGTTTTCTAAGCGCGTTGAAGAACCGGCCGGATTTGATTGAGGCCCGAGTGGCCATCGAAAAGAGTGATGTGGTGGTGCAATACCGCAAGAACCAACTCTTCCCGACACTGGACCTGGTGGGACGCTATGGCGGCCTGGGAGTCGATACGAGCCCGGGCACATCCTTCAATGACGCCCTCAGCTTCTATAATCAGCAGTATTTCTACGGCGTCGTTGTGAGCTTTCCATTGTACAACCTCAAGGAACGGAGCGATTACAGGGCCAGCAAGGCCTACAAGCAAATCGCCCAGCTCCAACTTAAAAAGGCCGAGGACGACGTCCTGTTGCAGGTCGCCGATTTCGTGAACCGGGCCCAGTCGCGTTTCAGCCAGGTCGCCTCGACCCGCAAAGCGCGCGCTTATGCCGAGGCCGCTCTCGCCGCGGAACAAAAGAAGTTGCAGAACGGCCTTTCCACCAGCTTTGTTGTGCTGGAGTTGCAGGAAGTCCTGACCGCGGCGCGCACCGCCGAGGTGCAGGCCATGGTCGATTACAACAAGGCCCTGGCGCAACTGGCCTTTGCCGAAGGCGCCACCCTCGAGAGAAATCATTTAACCGTCGATCTCAAGTAGAGTCTCCTCCTTTGGAAGGAGACTGGAGTTTGGACATTCTTCGCTGTGACAGCGCCGTCCCGCCACTGCCGCATGCTTTCTGCGTGCGACAGGAGTTTGGACATTTAGCAGGCGCCTTTTGCCTTCCTTTGTTTGTGAGTGTTTTGGTCAGCCCGGGACTGATTGCTCACTCATCACAAGCTCGAAGTTTACCAGGAGACGCTAGATCCACTTGCCGAAAATGAAGTTCACAAAACGGTCAAGTTCAAGCGGCAATCATTTTCGTGTCCACGAAGTCGTCGAGTGCCTTCTGCAACCAGCGCCATGCGGTGCTCAAAGGATTTCGGGCAGCGACGTCTTCCGGCAGAACGTCTTTGAGCAAGTGCCTATGGCAGAATCAGTTGCAAACACCGAGTCGCAAAATGAAACAAGAGATTCATCCAACCAGTTGATCTTCAACATGTTTTAACATTTAACGGGATGACAGTGTCTTTATATATTGCTCGCCGATCTCGCCAAACGCGGCCGAAGAGGGAATGGGGAATTTCCCCTGCCAGCGCAGGAATGTGCATACGTCCCCGACCCGCATGGTGGACCTCAAACAAGTCAATCACGTGCTCATTCAACCTCACTGGAGGAAAGACTGTGACCAACCCTTGCCCTGATGGCCGTGCGCCAGCACCCCGCTGGACTCGCCAGCAGATCCGAGCCGCTCGCCTCGTTCCGCTGGTTCCCTTGCTCAAAAAACGAGGTCTTCAACTCGTCGAGTTGCCCGCCGGCAACTTCCAACTGATGCTAGTGCGGGCAAAAACCCAACCTCCCGCCGGATAAATCGTGATCCGCCCGCTCCGGTCATAACGCTACGACAGCAGTGCGGTAATTTGGGCGCAAAACACCATGGCAGTTAGAGACAAACTCCAAAACCCCTACGACCTCAGTTCGGGACAAAGTACGATGACAAAAAAGTCGGTAACATCCAGGGCCACGCGCTGGCGGTTGGAATACGTGTTGGTCACAGTATCGTTTGCAAAAGGGCCGTCCTCGGTGAGGAGCTGCCCAGCGGCAGTGTAACCATAGACGGTAGTGCCCAGCCCGTCAACCATATTGGTGAGGCGGTTGAGCCAATCGTACTTCATCTGGACGTGGAACGTGTGCGGGTATTTGATGTACGTCAGGCTGCCGAGGGGGTCGTTAGTGTAATATGTGGTGTCTTGCCGGCCATAATCGTCCTTGGCGACGGCGGTGAAGGTGTTGTTCCCGCTGGCCAGGGCGAAGCCCGCCTCGGCAAAAGTGTCGTCACCATAAAGGGTGGCGGCCGAACCGTTCACCGTAGCGTTTGTTGCAGGGCTGTCCGTATGTTGCGAAATATCAGGGGTTAGTGCTCTTTTTAAACAAGTTGGTGGCCGTTGAATGAGGCGGAGTCACCATCAGGGCGCTGTTGCGAATTGCATCGTATTGAGATTCATATTCCCCAAGAGGATCAATGCCTCGTGAAACCTTTTTCGAATATAGAAGAAAGTCATCGAATGTGTCTGGACAGTGAAGGAATGCCTTGCAATAGTAAGAATCCTCGCTGTGAATACCGATCGTCTTAAGCAGTTCACGCACTTGCTTTGTGGTCTTGAATTCGGCCTGGGCGATGCCCTTGGCGAAATCTTGTTTCGTCACCGTTCCAGCCTCTGCGGCACGATAAATCTCCTCGAACTGCTTTTCGGAAGTCGAGTTTATTACCTCGAACAAGAGACAAAGGAATTCATCGAGTGACGACTGATTCTCCCGAACGCAGATGGAGACCGAGGATTCATCGGGGAATGAGTGAAACGCACGGCGAAGCCGCTCGTCGTCGGAATAAAAGTAGTAAAGCCTGATTGACCTATGAGCAAATGCCGTGGTGACTGCATTTGACAGTGCACGCGACGCATTCGGGTTGTCTGAGAGAAACCGGCGAAGCTTAAAAGAGAGCATGCTCGAGAATTCTTCGGCTTGGCAGATGAGCGGCAGTCGGAGGAGGGCCAAGATGAGCAAAAACAATATTCGTGTTTTGGACATGGGGAGTGAGTGTGTGTTTCAGCGATTATCGCCTGAATCTAGGGGTGGCAGGGGCTTCGGCAAGCGGTTCATTTGGTCAAATTGCCAGTCGATTGCAGGCGCAAAGCAGCCTGTTAAAATGACTGGCAAAGCAAGCAGCAAAGTAATCACGAGTATTTGGCGAGCCTTGGCGTGCACGTCATCGAGGGTATGCATGGGAAAGTGTTCCTAGAATTGCCATCCAATTGAAACCCCAATAGGCCCTCCTTTCCCAGGGCGGCTTGGTAAGGGGAAGTCAGGCGGAAATCCGGGATTGAGGACGGTTCCGGGTGGGAAGGGCCATGGAAGCGGCCACGGGGGTAAAAGGCGCGGAGGCAACCAAGGAGGCAAGGGGAAGGACGGTGGCGGTGGCGAGATGAGACAAAATGTAATAGAGGAGGGCGGGAGCGTGATTGGTCCTATGGGCTGAGGCTGACCTGGCGGCTGAGATGGCCAGAGGGTGGTCGGGGGCGGCCATATTGGCTCAGATGGCTGCGATGGTGGTGCTGGCCAGAGGGTAACGGGGCCAGGGAACAGTGGGTTTCCGTAGATATCCAGCCCGAAAGGGTCTACGTATTCTGTGGTGTTGTTGTAAACCATGGCGTAGACATTCAGGGACGCTCTTTGTCGAATCGGGTCGCGATTTAGCCATCTCTGCAGACCGGGAACATAGAACCGATAGAGGAAATAGTAAAACCCGCTATTGACGTGGATTTCCTTGCTCGAAAAGCGGTACACGTTCGCGCTCGAAAGCGTTCCGCTGGATGAGAGCGTGTTGCTGAAGGGGTCATACCGGTACGTTCCCGTCATGGACTGGTTGGAATCAATCAGATACGTGATGTTCCCCAGCCCGTCGGCGTGGTAATAATTGTGGTTGGTCCAGTTGCCGGAGGTGTAGCCGTCGGAGCGGGCGAGCAGGCCGCCGATGCCGCCGGCGCCCTCCATTGTCCCACTGAGGTCGGGGCCGCGGGTGTAGCTGACTAGCGGGTTGCCGCCTCCATCGCGCTCCTGGATGACCCGGTTGCCATCGTAAATGTACTGAACGGTGCTGCTTCCCACCCAGGACCCAATCCCCGTCTTGCTGTTGACTACCCAGGTGTATTCGATGCGCCTGCGGAGCCGCCCCAGGCCATCATAGTCAAATTCCGTCTGGTAACTGTGATACACCTCGTCAGTCATCATGGTCAGACGGTTCTCGTCATCGTAGGCATAGACCATGTAACCGTTGTTGGTGATCATGTTCCCGTTGGCGTCGTAGGAGAAATTTACGATATATTGCGTCAGCTCGTTGAGGTTGTTGACCGTGAAGGCGTTTGCCACGCCATTGTTGGTCTTGTAACTCATGTTCCATGCCGCGTCGTAGGCGTAACCCACGTCCTCGCTGCTCGAGGAACTGGACGCCACCTTCACCTGGCCCAGCGGGTCGTAAGAATAGGTGACATAAGTGCCCGCCGCGTTGGTGAACGTTGTCCGCTGAGAGGCCGGATTGTAGCCGTACAGGGCCGAGTCCAGTGCGCTGTTGGCGCTGTTGTTGAGCAGCGTTTCCGTGAGCCGGGAAACGCCGTCGTACTGGTTGGTGATGTACGCCGTGTTGGGCAGGGACAGCCGGGCCACCAGCCGCGGGCTCAAACCGGATTTGGCGAGGTATTGGTATGCAAAGGGGCCGGCGGGAGAAACCACATTGGTCATGCGGCGGGCGGCGTCGTAAGCGAAGGCGTTGGTCCATGAGCCGGTGGGCTGTTGCAGGCCCAGGGCCACGCGCTGGCGGTTGGAATACGTGTTGGTCACCGTATCGCTGGCAAACGGGCCGTCTTCGGTGAGGAGCTGCCCGGCCGCAGTGTAACCATAGGCGGTCGTGCCCAGGCCGTCAACCATGTTGGTCAGCGGGTCGTACCCAAACTTCACCAGCGAGATGTTGGGGTACTTGATAAGATGTCAAATTGCCCATCGGATCGTTGGGGTAATAGGTGGTTCCCATCGCCACACTCCAGCGGCGGAATAGCCGAAATGCTCGACGCCGCCATCGGGATAGCCGGGCGTGGGCAGGCGGTTGAGGTAGTCGTACGTGTCGGTGAGCATGACGTCATCGAAAAAGATGACTGACATATGTCAATTGTTGAGATGCGACCCTTCTGGCTTTGAGTTGGAAGGCGCTGCAAACCTCCGGCATGTTCGACGCCATTCATTACGGTACTGCCGTCTATCGCAACGAACTGGTCAAACGGCTGCAAGGCATCGGCTATAAGATTCGCCAGACCGGCCCGGCCTTCGAGATCGAGGGCGTCGAACCGGAGTTGATCGAACGGTTTTCCAAACGTTCCAAGGAACGGGATATCGCCGTTGCCAAGGAGGAACAGCGCCTCGGTCGCAAGCTCACCCGGGATGAAGTCGCCCACGTCGTCCACCAGACCCGGCCCAAAAAATTGAAGGGCGCAACCGATGAACAGGTGCGCAAACAGCAACTTGGCGAGATCGGCTTTTTTGAAAAACGGGCGCTCCACAAAGTGGTCGCCGCTGCCAACGGTCAACCGCAAGATTTCGCGCAACGGGTGACAACGAACGAAGCCGTCGAGCATGGTTTGGATCACGTCTTCGAGCGTAACTCCGTCGCGCCGGAGCATCGGATTTTGGAGGCCGCCTTGGTCAAAGGTCGCGGGCAACTTAACTTGCAGCAGCTAAAGAAAAAACTCGCCACTGACGACAGCCTGGTCCGCGTTGGCTCTGAGTTTTCGACGCGGGAGATTCTCCGTCGCGAGCTTGCCCTGATCCACACGGTCAACGCCGGCATCGAGGCCGTTGCTCCCATCACCCGCCATTACCAACCCGCTTCCCATCTCGGCCAGGACCAGCGCAAGGCGTTGGCTCATGTGCTGACCAGTCCAGACCGCGTGACCGGATTCCGCGGCCTGGCTGGTTCGGGCAAAAGCACCGCCCTGGTCGAACTAACCCGCATGCTCCACCGACAAGGTTTCGAGGCCGTCTTTTGTGCGCCCACTGCTTCCGCCGCCGACACGCTGCGCCGGGACGGGTTGGAAGATGCCGTGACGCTGCAACGGTTCCACGGCGATTTGCGTACACGGTCAAGGCTCTCGCCCCGGTCGGTGATTGTGCTGGATGAGGCCGGAGCCGTCGGCCTGGAGGAGATGGCCCGGCTCTTGGAACTGGCCAGGAAGAAAGATTGCCGGGTGATCCTCTGCGGTGACACCGGCCAGCACTCCAGCGTCACCCGTGGCGATGCGCTCCGCATTCTCGAACAGTACTCGGGCTACCGTTTCGAGGAACTGACGACGATTCGCCGCCAGAAGCCCGCCGCGTTCCGCCAGGTGGTCGAGCTGGCCGCCGCCAAGCAGACCGATAAAGCCTTCGCCAAACTGCTCGAACTTGGCGCTGTGTCAGAAGCGTTAACCGATGATGGGCAGCTCTATCAACGCGCCGCTGATGCCTATCTGTCGGCCACGAAGCAAGGCCGCTCCGCACTCCTGGTCTCGCCAACCTGGACTGAGATCGAGGCCGTCACTGAGAAGGTTCGAGACACACTGAAAGCTGAGGGCGTGGTCGGCCAAAATGAGCAGACGGTTCCCGTCTTTGATTCGCTGTCCTGGACCGAAGCCCAAAAGAAAAACGCGAGCCAGTACGAGCCTGGTCAGCGTCTGCGCCTTGTCAGAAAGACCAAACATTTTGATCGGGGCCAGACCGTTGAAGTGGTGGCGGCCATCGAGAACGGGCTGCGCATTCGCCGTGCTGATGGCACCGAGATTGATTTCATTCCCAGCACCTCCGCTGCCTCCTTTGATGTTGGCCAGGCCCGCGAGTTGAAAGTCGCCGCTGGTGACTGGCTGCTGCTCCAAGCCAACCACGGCAAAGAGTTTATCAATGGCGAGCGCGTCCAGGTCCGGGAGATCCAAAACGGCCGCATTGCCCTGGCCGATGGCCGCACGCTCCCGGCCGGATTCAACGCCTTCACTCACGGCTACGCTGTCACGTCGCATAGTTCCCAGAGCAAGACGGTGGACGACGTGCTGTTGGTTGCCTCGTCACGTTCGTTCGGGGCCGTGAACCGCGAGCAGTTTTACGTCTCCATTTCTCGTGGCCGGGAACGCTGCCACGTCTTCACTGATGATTCGGATTTGCTCGCCCGCCGCATCACAGATTCGCACGAACGCAAGGCCGCTGTTGAGTTGCAGGCCCTCCGCGATGGCCTGGCCAAGCTCGGCTTCGTCAGCAAGGAACGGCTGGAAGAAAAAGCCCCTTCACCGGTGGTGGCCGTCCGCAAGGACTTTCGCGCCGTGCGCCCTATGCGCCAGACACGGGCCACGCGCCTGACTCGCCTGGCTCCGGTGCAACGCCTGGCTCAAGTCGTCGAGGACGTGCGCCGCTGGTTCGGTCTCGACCACAAAGAAGCCATCGAGCAAACCGATCCGGTCAAACAGGCCGAAAAGATTGCGCCCGTTGTAAAGGAAACACCCGGTCAAAAGCTGCGCCGGGTGCTCGAACAAAAACGCCAGCAGCACCAACAACGCCGCTCCGGCGGCATGCACGTTTAACGCCTATGCCCTTCAAAGAAGATTCCTGTTACGCCACATCTGGCAAGTATTGCGCCTGCGTCGAGTTTCATTTGTCGGAACACAAGCGCTGTGGTTTTCACACCAGCCAGTTGATCGAATACACGCTCGAACCAAACCCGGACGCCGGTGACGACAAGACCGAGCCGCCGCAAAAACTCGCGCTCGCGTTCTCCACCGCTGACGTGGTGGTGCTCGGCTGGCGGCTTTCCCACCTGGCCGACAAGCTCCAGGAAAATGACCTGGCCGCAGTCCGCGTCCTGCCCAAACGCTTCGCCGAACTTGACCGCCACATGCCCTTCGTCGCCTCCATCACCATTACGCCGGTTGCCAAAGGCTGATGCCGAACTAAGCCGAAAAAGCCGGAAGTAAACCGAAAAACAACCGCTTACAGCAGCACGGCAGCTCCCGTGATGAACCAGACGAAATCAATCAACTCGCGGCGTCAGCGGCACTCATCCAGGATCTCGTCTATCGTCCGCAGTTTGTCGGTCCACATAGGCCCTTTATCCGTAACCCGACGGCAGTCGGCTCTGGCTTTATCATACTGACCAAGCCGGACATAAGCGTCGGCCCGAAAGAAGTTGGCCGCCTGCCGATAGTAGTCGGACTTATATCGGTCACAGAGTTCTAGCACCCGGGTGAAGTCCGACACCGCTTCGTCGTACCTTCCGGCCTTGAAGAGGAAACGGCCACGCGTGAAGAAGTCGTCCGGCTCGTTTCTACGTAGGTCAATGCATCTGGAAAAATCAGAGATGGCAGCGGGAAGATCCCCCTGGCGGCCATTGACATACCCACGCGTGGACCAGACACCTGGCTCCTCTGGATGGCTGGCAGCAAGCGCGTCAGCACGCCGCAGGGCTTCGTCGGAATTCTCCGCTCGCGCCAGTTTCTCGATTTCTTTCAACTCGGATTGAATTTCGCCATGCATATCGGTTGTGGGCTACTTGAACCTGATGGTCCGAGGCTTCTTTTTCTTTTTGCCATGGTCCACCGGGTTTCCGCCACAATCCTCGGAAACGAGGCCGCGAGCGCAGTCCATGATGTTGTTATAGCCACCCGTCAGATCACGAGAAGGATTTGGTTTTGACAGTTCCTCCTTGCACATCTTAAACGCATCGTCCCATTCCTTGTCGCATCTCTTTTTCTTCTCGTCGTAATAGAGCTTGCTGCCCACGTCTATGGCCGCTGCCCCTATTGCACCGCAGGTGATGGCCGCCCCTATAGGCCCCAGTGGCAATGGCGGCTTCACGCCCGGGGGAAGTGGCGGAAGCTTCGGGAATATCACCGGTTTGCCGCCATCCGGATCCAGGAAGCTCATCGGGTTGTTTTCCACGAATTCGTAGAGATTCAAACCCCCTTCCTCCTCAATCGGGTCTCTATTTATCCATCTCTGCAGACCGGGAACATAGAACCGATAGAGGAAATAGTAAAACCCGCTATTGACGTGAATTTCCTTGCTCGAAAAGCGGTACACGTTGGCATTGGCGAGCGATCCGCTGGAAGAGAGGGTGTTGCCGAATGGGTCATACCGGTACGTCGCCGTCATGGACTGATTGGCATCAACCAGAAACGTGATGTTGCCAAGCCCGTCGGCG
>DASYZB010000094.1 GCA_035946615.1 Verrucomicrobiia bacterium | reverse complement strand
AGCTTGCGGTTGTGGCGCATGTTGGAGGGTCCTCTGTGATTCGGGGTTAGTGGGCCTGGTTCCATCGGATGGCCAGTTGGAGCAGTTCGCTCGAGCTTTTCAGGTTCAGCTTTTCTTTGATGCGGGCACGGTAGGTGTCCACGGTTTTCATATCAATATGTAATTGCCCGGCGATTTCACGGGTGCTCAGACCGCGTCCGGTCAGCTCGAAGACCTGCAACTCGCGGTCAGCGAGCTGGTCGCTGATAGAATCGCCGGCGGCCTGGGGTTTGGCGGCGAGGCGTCCCAAAACTGCGGAAGAGGTTCTTTCGTTGAGGTAAATGCCGCCCGCCAGGATGCGGCGGATGGCGAGGAGGATATCGCGAGTGGCCTCCTGTTTGGTGATGTACCCGCGGGCGCCGGCGCGCAAGACGCGTTCGGCATAAAGGGTTTCATCGTGCATGGAGACGACGAGGATTAATAAATGGGGCCAACGGGCATGGATGTCTTTAATCAACTCGATGCCGCTGGAGGATTTCAACATTAGATCGACGACGACCATGTCGGGTCTGGTGGTTTCGATAGCGCGAAGGGCCTCGTGATGGTCTTCGGCCTGGGCGCAAACCGAGAGGTCAGTTTCGCGGTTAATGCTCTCGGCCAAGCCCTGGCGAACGACGGGGTGGTCGTCCACCAAAATGATGCGAGTGGTTTTGGACGCGGCGGTTTGAGTTGAAGGGAACATGTTATTGGGACTGTGGGGCAAGCACGCCGGAGATGGGGTCGCCAATTTGGGGGACGCGGCAGGAAACGACGGTTCCAGCGGGGTTACCGTTGATGTAGAGGCGGCCGCCGATGCTCCGGGCGCGATAGTCCATGATGTGCAATCCCATGCCGGAGCTGCGGTGAAGAGCGCCCTTGATGCCGGCGCCATCGTCGCGGACCATCAATTCAATTTCGCCGGCAGCGCCGGTGAGTTGGATGCAGATATGGCGGCTGCCGCTGTGTTTGACGGCGTTGTTGACGGCTTCCTGGGCGATGCGGTAGAGGTGGGTGGAGGTGGTGAGATCGCAACTGACGTGCTGGAGATCGGTTTGAAGGCCGCACTGGATGTTAAATCGTTCGCTGACGGTATTAGCGAGTTCTTCGAGGGCCGGGACTAGGCCGTCGGTTTTTAGGCGGACGGGGTAAAGGCCGCGGCAGACGCGGCGTGACTCGGTGATGGCTTCGTCCAGGAGGGAGCAGAATTTGGCGGCAGAGGAGGCTTCGGAGGGGTCGCGTTGGCGAAGCAATTGCTGAAGGGAATTGGCGCTGAAGGCTGCGCCGATCAAGAGCTGGCACAAGCCGTCGTGGATGTCCTGGCCGATGCGGGCCTGCTCGCGGTCGCTGATTTCGAGGATTTCGCGTTCCAAGCGGATGCGGGCGATGGCGCCGGCGGCCTGGGCGGTGACGGTTTCAAGGGCGACGCGCATCTGGGGGGGTATTTCGTCCTGTTCATGGGAGCCGAGGCTGAGGGCGCCGAGCATCTCGCCTTCATGTTGGAGGGGGAGGACGGCGAGCGCGCGCAAGCCTTCGCCGCTCCAGAAGGAACCTTCGGTATTCCATTCGGGTCCACAGATGGGATAGAGCATGCGGCCTTCACGGACCAGAGCCACTTCGCTTGAGTCGGCCTCGTAATGGGCGACGCGGGAGACAAAGGCGGGAGAAAGCCCCCGGTGTGCGGCCAAATCCAGGGCGCCGTTTTCCTGAGCCAAGTAAACGCCGCCGCAATCGATACCTTCGAGACGGGTGGCGGCTTCGAGGAGGCGCTGGAGCGCGGCGCGGAGGTCGCTGGTGATACTCAAGGCGGCGCTGATATCGCGCTGGGCCTCCATGAGTTGCTCGGCGCGTTTGCGCTCGGTGATGTCTTCGGCGATGCCGACGATACGATAGACCTCGGAGCGTTCATTGAGGACCGGAAAGGCGCGATCATGGACCCAGCATACCGAGCCGTCCGGACGCCGGACGCGGTATTCCTCGTCGTACTCGCCGGCGATCTGCTGGGTGTACATGGCCTGTGTGACACGGTCGCGGTCTTGGGGATGCACGGCGTCCAACCAAATAGCCGGGCAGGAGTAAATGGCCTGGCGTGGCCTGCCCCAGACTTTTTCAAAGCCACGGCTGACATAGTTGACGCGATTCTTGGCCGGATCGGTTACCCAGAAGACCTCGGTGATATTCTCGGTGACCTGTTTAAAGAGCTCGACAGTCTCGCGCAGCCGGACGGTGGTCTCTTTGTGTTCGGCGACTTCGTTTTGGAGACGGCCAGTGCGTTCGTGAATGGTGCGTTCGAGGCCGCGGGTGAGCCGGCCCGCCTGGGCCGCCAGCCAGCCGGTGGCTCCAAAACCCACGATACGCAGGGCGGAATTCCAATAAACGATCCAGCCGGGCAATGAAACAGCGCCGGTTTGGACAGCATCGAAATAAACAAAGACGCCGGAGGCCAGGGCTACGAGCAGAGCGGGCCTGACACCGGCCCCCCAACCGACCGCAGCGCAGCCGAACAGATAGAATAAATCAAAGCTCAGCCCGCGGGTTGAGATGAGGTTCATGGAACCGACCAGGCAGGTATAAGCCAGGCCAATGGCGGTAATGCGTTTGCCGGGGCTGCGGCCTTTGGTGTGGTCCAGGCCGCTGAGCGCTACCAACTTGTTCAAGGCAAGGCCTACCGCTGTGATTGTCATACCCACAGCGCCTCCGAGCCTTTCCATCACTTTTTGCATACCTCACCGATCAATGTTGCTGGAACGCTGGACGCCCTGGCTGTCACCCTCCAGCTTCCTGTTGCCGGAAGGCTACCAGAAGGCGCCAAGGATGGGAAGCAAGGACGTTTGGGGAGGGATTCTGACTCTTGTAACGGCCCCAGTGCCTTCTGCCAAGTGTGGTTAGAGTGCCCAGCGGCGGTAGTGGGCGATTGTGGCGGAGACATCGGGGAGGAGGGGGAGCAAGGAGAACTGTTTGTATTCAACGCCGGTGGGCCAGGAGACTCTGAGGCCCAGCTTTTCTTTGGTTTGGAACCAGTAAACGACTTGTTCGACGGCGGCTTGTTCGAGGTCATCGGGCAGGGGTGTTTGGCATGGTTGCGGGTCGGTGCCGGGGAGGACAAAGCCGCCGGTGTAGGTGACGCGGGCGAGGGAGGAAGGCTGAAGGCTGAGGGCTGAGGGCTGAAGGGAGATGACGCAGCCGCGGTGGAGCAGGTAATCGGTGTTGGGCTGTTCGGTCCAGCCTTCGGTTTCGGAGGATTTGGTTTCGAATTTGGAGACCGATTCGATGGGGTAGCACGGTGGGGAGATTTCGGTGTCATCGGCGTCGAACTCGTGGGTGGCGTTTTCCGTGCGAGCCAACGTGCGGTTGGTTTCTTTGTCAAAGCGGGCGGAGACGGCCTTGATGGCGTTGGTGAGGATGGGGTCCTGGGATGCGTCGGAATCCAGGATGGAGAGGCGGGATTTGATTGTACTAAGTTGGGTGAGCATGGGGGGCGGACAGATTTCAGATTTTCGATTTCAGAATTTCGAATGTGCGGTGCTGGGACTTTCAGGGGCCGAGGACGGCCCGATAGAATTGAGAGCCTGCAGCGAGAGGAACGTTAGTGGTCCAGGCGGGGGAGGTGAGGGTGTTTGTGGCGAGGGAAACCCAGTTCTGGAGGTCGGAGGAGGTCTGGAGGACGAGGACTTCGCCTGCGAGGCCGTTTATTGAGAGGAGGGCCTGGTTGGAATTTACGGTTGCGATTTGCAGGGTGGGAGGTTGTTGATTGGGGGTGATCTGCACGAGTTCTGGGGCAACCAGGTAGCGCGTATGCGAGCCATCGGCTATTTTGCCGTAGAGGGTGTGGATGCCTGGCGGGGTATTGGATGTGCTCAAGTTGGCGTTCACGATGAGGACGGACCCAACTCCGGTGTTTGACAGCGGGTATTGCCCGAGCAGGACGCCGTTGGTTCCAAGAGTGTTGAAGTCGTTGCCGGAATAGAGGTGGCAGGTCAGGTTGCTCGCTGAGCCGCCGTACTCGCAATAGAATCGTGCAGATAGGGGGCTGCCTTGGGTGATGACGTTCGTCCCGGTGACATCCAATTTAATGAGGTTGGGCCACGCTCCGCTGTTGGATTGCAGGGGCGTGCGGTTATTGGCGAGGCCTGCGCCGAAGTCCCACCATTTGTTGCAGCCGTCGCTGATGGCGGGGTATCCCGGACCCAGTGGTTGATCCGTACTAAGGCGATTGCCGGCGCCTATGAGGCTGTAGTAGAAACCAGAGCGCAATCCGGAGACTTCGTACGGGACCCACCAGTTTGTGCGCATGCTTGCGTCTATGGTTGCAGCATCGCCAGCGAGGTTGTAGGAGGTGGGCGTGTTGAGGTTAATTGAACCGTGGTACCAAAGGTGGACGTTGGAGTGGTCTGGGGAGGTTGAAGATACATTGAAATAGCCTTCGGATAGATTGTATAATTGCCTGACATAGGCGCCGGCGACTGGTTCGCCGGTTGGATCGAGGGGGTTCAGGGGGTCGAGGTCTTCCCAATAGTTGTCGGCGAACAGAACGTTTGCGTAGGTGTTTTTGGCCGGGGCGTCGGTTGGGAATCCAAAGTCGAAATTGCCATCGTTGTTGAGGGGGTGAGGATCGAGTGTGGTGACGTGGTCAACCCAGATCCCGTTGGTGCCTAATATGCGGCTGATCTCGGAGATCAAGGACCCGCCCCGGCTGTGGCCGATGAGGTGAATTGGGAACTCGACCAGTGCGTGGCCCCCAAGAGCCTGGATCGAATTGGTTTGGAGCATAACCCAGCTCGCCGCTCCAGCGACGTTATAGGTGCTGATGTCGTAAGGAGCGGAAAGACCGCCTGCCATTTGGCTCCAATCCAGTTTGACAATGATCTCGCCTGAGTCGGTCGCAGCAGGTGGTGTGGCGTTGGTTGGTTCCCACTGATAAAAGTAGTTGTTGTTGCCATCGGTTGTGAGAGTGATTGTGATGGCCGTGAAGTTGGTGCCGGGAAAGGAGTAATAGTTGGGAATATCGTTTGCCATGGCACCGACCCAGCCGTCGGCGCTACCGGCGTATCCGTGGGTGATGAGGGTCACACCGGAGCCGAGGCAGTGGTTTACGGCGCAGACCGCAAGTAGGGTGAGGAAGGAGGAGAAGGGCAATGACTGGATTTGCATTGTGGTTTTGTGAGAGCAAATTATGGGTCTGTAGCAGAATTTGTGGGTAAATCCATTTGACAAATGGCGGCCTGACGGCCGGGGAGACGATGAGTTTTTCGCTTTGACCATGGCTTGCGGAGGCATCCGAAAAGCAAACACCCGACCCAAACGAGTGCTTGGAC